>JAFTAC010000058.1 GCA_017458805.1 Victivallales bacterium
AGATGAAGAACGACCGCACGGACGTCATCATGCTCAGTGGCTTCCTCAGCCGCCACACCTTTCCCGCCCATAAGGAACGCGTCAAGAAGGCGATTGTGAACATCGTCAGCGAGGCGCACAAGAAGGGCTTCATCGTGATGGACCACATTGACTACTCAATTCTCTGGAACTGCGAGGACGGTTTCCGCACGTTGGTGGAGAGGCTGCCGCACCTGGAGATGTCCATTGTTGACCACCTGCCCAATCGCGGCTTCTGCGTGGGCAACAGCGAATCCATCGAGCATTTTCTCAAGAATCTTGAGGAGAAGGTGGTGACGGCGAAGCTGGACGGCATCATGATTGACGAGGCGTGCTACCAGGGCAACACCTTCTGCGGCTGTGCGGAGTGCCGGCAGCGGTTCCACGAGGACACAGGGTGGTATCTGCCCGTCGATGAGACATCGAAGGAGCTTTTCAACGAAAACTCGGCGCTGTGGCATGTCTGGATTGCTTGGCGCCAGAAGCACATCGGCGACTTCTGGTACAAGATGAAGTCGCGCATGAAGGTTCACAACAAGAAGTTTGTGGCGATGGGCTACACGACCCACTACGGGATGACTTCGACATACGCCACGAAGGAGCATGGCGCGGCCTTGGAGCAGTCTGCGCGTGGCTGGGACTACATTGGCACGGAAATCATGAGCCGCAACGGCTTTGCGTGCTACCGCGCGATGCAGGCCTACCGCAAGATGAAGAACCACATCAAGAACAGCTTCGGCATCCCCACCTTCGGGCTGGTCTATTCAAGCACGCGCAACTGGGACGTGATGTATTTCGGCTGGGCCCTGAACAGCATGAACGGCCAATCGACCTGGGGCATCAGCGGCATCCAGTGCCCCGAGGGTAAGACCAACTACTGCAAGTTCGTGAAGGAGGTCGGCAACATGGACCACCGTGTTGCGAAGCCTGCGGGAAAGACGGCCATCGTCTTCTCCACCATCTCGCGCGACTGGCCCCGCTTCATCAGCTTCACAGCAGAGGTGCTTGGCACATCGCTGTTGATGAGCAACCGCCACATTGAGCACGAGTTCATTGCGGAGCGCAGCCTGACGGCAGAAGGCCTGGCGGGCTACAAGGTGCTGATGCTGGACTGCACGCAGAACCTCTCCGATGAGCACGTTGCCGCCTCGCTGGAGTTCGCGCGGAATGGCGGGACGCTTTTCCTTACGCACCGCGTCGCCCAGGGGGACGGCACTGGCACCCTGCAGGAATTGTGGCCCTACTCGGAAGTCTTCGGCGGGCTGTCGCCTGTCATGACGAAGAGCGAGAAAGGTGTGCGCTTCAACTTTGGTGGCGAGGAGGTCGAAACCGAGGAGCCCATCATTCTGCTCAGTGTGAAGAACGCGCCGAAGGAACTCAAGACCTACGGCACTGTGACGTTGGCGAGCGGCAAGGTGACGGTACCAGCCGCCTACGAGGTCGCCTACGGCAAGGGGCGTATCGTCTATACACCATTGGATTTCGGCGCGCCCAATAGACAGGTGGAAGTGGGACCTGGGACCAAGATTTCTTTCGAGCGGAAGCCGAACTGCGAGAAGGTCGGCAACTATCTCATTGACCTGGCGCTGAACGGGCTGAACGCCTGGGAGCCTGGCAATACGCCTGAAGCGGTGCTGACCAGCGTTTTTAACGTGAACGATACCATGGTCATCCATTTCCTGAACTGCACGGGCTCCAACCTGAAGGTCGGCGACATAGTGCCTGGTGACCCTGCGGAACCCATGTTCCCGCAGGTGGCGGAGGACATCGTGTTCAGCGTTCCACGGGAAAGCGTCAAGCAGGTCTATGCGGTCTCGCCTGACTACGAGGGGCGCATCCCGCTGGCGTTCAAGATGGACGGTGGCAAGGTGACGGTGACGTTGCCGAAAACCGCGCTGAAGACCTATACGCTGGTTTACGTGGAGTAGTGGCAAGGGCGTCCCCGCCCTTGTTACAAATATAAGAGGTAAGGATGGACAGACGCGAGTTTATCAAGATGATGGCTTCTGCGGCGGTTGTCGCCGCAGGCAGCAAGTTGTTTGCAGCAGAGGCAACGGGCAGCAAGGAGGCAAAAGTGAACGTTCCTGAACGCAATCGCAGACCCTACAGCAACGTGGATTGGGGGCACTCTTTCCAGATTCACACGACCACACATGGACATTGCACTAACCAGACGAGGCTGAATGCCTTCCTGGAGCGTGGCTTCGGGCTGCTGACCATCTCCAACTACTATCCGTCGGCGCCGTATTGCCCCGCCAGCAAGATGACAGTCAACTACTACCGTGTTCACCACGACTTCCCCGTGATGGTCAATGGCGTGCGAACGGACGGGCCCTTTGACTGGAACAAGATTCTTGCACCATGGGTTGACGAGCTGGAGGAGAAATATCGCAGCCAGTATCCCTTCGTGGAGGGCGGCCCCCTCTTCAAGCCACTGCCTGAAGGCATGCTGGAGGCACCAAATGCGGAGCACCACAGCTTTGTCGGCAGCCCCACGCACATGTGCGCACCTGGCTCGGCATACGCTTCAGGCACTTTTGACGCACGGGACTTCTTCAAGACCAAGACCCACGGCTACCATTACGGCACGGGCGAGCCATGGCGCAAAGCCATTGACCGCATGATTGACGGGCTGATTTTCGCGGACGGTGGCGGTGTCACCATCAACCACCCGACATGGAGCAGGCTGAAGATGGAACACATGATGGAGATACTGGACTACGACCCGCGCGTGTTGGGCATCGAAGTCTTCAACGAGAGCGCAGGCAACAAGGAGAAGTACCCTTGGAGCGATTCCTATAGTGAGGACTACTGGAACCACGCGCTTGGGCTTGGGCGGCAGTGCTTCGGCTTCTTTGTGCCCGACTGGGGCGTCAAAGAGGGGACGAATGTGCTGATTGTGAAAGAGAAGACGGTGCATGAGTGCATGAAAGCCTATCGCCAGGGCAACTGGTTCGGGGCTATCAAGGGACGTGGCATCCTCAACTTCACCTACATCGGCTTTGATGGCGCGAAGCTGCTGGCCACGACGGATAAGGCGGCGCGTTTCCAGGTCATCTCCAAGCAGGGAGTCGTCTCCGAAACAGAGGGCGACAAGCTGGACTTCACAGTCGCAAAGGCTGATTACGCTAAGCACACCTTCTTGCGCATCAAGGCATTCGCCACGGATGATAGTGGTGAAATCATCTTCTCGCAGCCATTCATGTTGGATTGAGGGGTATTTCAATCATAATAAGGAGCCAAAACAATGTATTCCAAATTTGATTTTCATCTGCACACGCAGTGGAGCTATGACGCCCTATCAAAGGTCGAGGACTATTTCAAGCTGGCGAAGGAACGCGGAGTCAAGTACATCGCCATCACGGAGCATCACCAGATGGATTCGTATCCAGAGGTGAAGGAGGTTGCGTCACGGTATCCCGAAGTGAAGCACATCCCTGCCGCCGAGATGACGGTGTGGTGTCCGCTGGGGACCTACGACCTGGTCTGCCTGGGGATGCCCGAGACGCCGACGCCTGAACTTCAGGCGGTTTTTGACGAGTACCACCAGTGGCAGCGGGACGCTGGCGACGGCGTCTGCAAGGCCGTTCAGCTGGCAGGCTTCCCCTACACACGTGAGGACCGCATGAAGCTCCTGAAGAGCTATCGTCCACAGCATATTATTGACGTTCAAGGGTGTACGCATGTTCGCGGATGCTTCCAGAAGGAGTATCTTGTTGACAAGATGCATTACTTCAAGGATGCAGCTGAGATGAATGAGGCGATTTCCAGGGCGAAGACCGTTCCGCACTATCCAGAGGCGGCGAAGGTCATCCCTGTCTTCAAGAAGGCGGGTGCCTTGGTGCTCATCGCCCACCCGAGGTCCTACTTCCGTGAGAAGGACGTGGAGCGGATGGACGCCCTGCGCGAAATGCTCCAGCTGGATGGCGCGGAATGTAACCAGACGGACATGACGCCCGAGCTGACCGCCTTCTACCGTGAATACTGCGTGAAGTACGGGATGCTCTCCTCCACTGGCTGCGACGCCCATACCTTTGGACCAGACTGCAAGCTGGGCACCATCATCGGCGATGACGTCTGGCTGGAGGAGATACTCGACCGTCTGCCGCAGTACCGTTAAGGTTTTATGCAGAAAAGAATTCTCATCAACATCGGGAACACGCACACGCAGGTCGCATTGGCGGATGATGGCCAGGTGCGCCTGCTGGAGCAGGTGGATACCGCCGACATCAAGGTGCTGGCGCAGCTTCCCATTCTGGAGAAGATGCCTGTCGCGTGGCGTGCTTCGGCTGTGTGCGTGGTTCCGCTGGTGCGCGAGCTGCTCCACAAACGCTATGGCGAAGCCATCCGCTTCCTGAGCTGCGAGGACTTTCCGCAGATTGATTTCTCGGCGGTGGATACCTCCACGCTGGGAATGGACCGCATCGCCAATGCCGCCGCTGCATACGCACTGGCTGGCGGAGCGGTGGCGGTCATCGACTTCGGCACCTGCATCAACACCGTCGTCATTGACGGCAACGGGCGTTTTCTGGGTGGGGCCATCCTGCCTGGACGGATGCTTCTGCGGAAGGCACTTGCCACCTATACGGCGCAGCTGCCCTTCCTGCCGATGCGCAATGAGCTTCCTGCTGCCATCGGAAACAATACGCTGGATGCCATGGCGGCGGGCGTTGACCTTGGTTGCATCGGGACGGTGCGCGAATTGATGGTCTCCACACGCAAGCTCGTGGGCGGGAGCTGTCGTTTCATCACGGCAGGCGGCGACGCCCCCTATTTTCTCGCCAATCTTCCAGAGCTGGAGAAGGGGCCTGAGTTGTTGACGTTGAGAGGCGTTGCACTGGCTAGAAATGACTGATGCCATCCCCCCGCACATACTACCAGATACTCAACGTGCGTCGCAATGCGACCTTCGATGAGTTGAAGAGCGCCTATCGGAGCATGGCGAAACTGTGCCACCCCGACCTCTTTGCCAACGACCCTGCCAAGACCGCCGAGTTTCAGACGCTTGTACAGGCTTTCAGCATCCTCTCCGACCCCGACAGCCGCGCGGAGTACGACCGCCGTCTCTCCTTTGAGAGCATAACTGTCTCGGATGTGGAGCTGCGGACGCAGTCTGTGATGGACACCATCGCGGATGACATTCTTGAGGAGATGGTGGTGGGCAATAACGTGGAGAAGCACACCACGCTGATGACGCTGATGCTCGACCTGGAGCATACGGAGAAGTTCATCATGTTCCGCCAGGCGAAGACCTGCTTCTTCAACGGGGCGTATCACCACTGCATGGCATTGTGTGAGAAGCTGGTGGATTCCAGCCCTCAGAACATCTTGTATCACTATTACTTAGGCGAATCGGCAAGGCTGTTAGGCAAGTACTCCAAGGCGGTGCGCCATTTTCGTATTTGCCTGAAGCTTGGTTATGGACGCACGCCGCCGCAGCGTCTCTCCAAGGTGCGTCGCCACTACTGTTCGGCACAGCGGCACAAGGGGATTTTCGGCAAGTTCATGGCGTGGCTGATGGGCGAGGAACCCGAACCGGAGCTTTCCGAGGAGGAGAAGATGCGCCGCGCCCTGGAGGATGTCTTCAACAGGGAGCAGAACAAGCACAACAGGCGTTTGAATGGCAGGAAACCACCACGACTTTTGAAGTGAGTAGGGGGTAGCCAGGCCGCCGTTATCGGCCTGGTGAATGCAATGTGCGAAACACGACATGTTTTATATGATTATTCAATCAGGAGAAAAGAATCGTGGCTGATCTGACATTAGAAGATTTTGAAAGTGTTGACTTTCATAAGTGTTTGCATGAAAGCTGGAAAAAGGAGCTTGAAGCAAAATGGAACTGTACGCTTGAAGACGATGCGCATATCGCCTTGGCCATGCCATTGGATGAGTTGCCAGACAGGACGCAGATTCAGGTTATCAAGGGGGAGGATGTTAACACCGTGGTCACGCTGACGGTACCATCGTTGCGTGCGTTGTTTCGCGGAAACGCGAATCCAGGGGAGATAGTTTCCGCTCCCGATGCGAGATGCCAGTGGATTATTGAACTGTTTGAAACGAATTGGATTGAAATGGTGGATAATGATATTGTGGATGTGCCACGTGATTGCGAGATGCTGGACTACTACACGGCCCTTCGTCGTCGTCCCGATGGGCGTTCCCTTGGGAGAATGCACGATTTGCTTTGGCAGATTTGGTGTTTCCTCGCCGCAAACTATGAGATCAGCGTGGGGGAATACACCTCTGTCATGGCACGTCTTGGCCGCAGCGCAAGAACCTTCCAAATGGGGGTGAGTTCCACTAATATGTACTCGAATCTTTCTGGCGTGTATGATGGCACCCTTCATCCCGATGAGGGGGACATTATTTTCTCTGCTAAGGAATAATATGACCAAAATCATCACCATAGACATCGGCACCAGCCGCGTCAAGTGCGCATTGTTCGATGAAACAGGTGCTATGAGCGTGCTGGAGAGCCTGCGCCTGAAGCGGACGGAATCTCCCGATGTGCAGGATGCAGAGGAGTGGTTTGCCGTTGTCTGCAAGCTATTGAAGGTGGTCACTGCTAAGGCAGGTGGCGAAGTGGAGGCCGTTGCGTTGACGGGCAACATGCATGCGCTTCTGGGCGTCGATGCGTGGGGGAAGCCAGTTGCAGCCGCCCGTCTGTGGAGCGACAACCATGCGCAGCGCGAATCTGACGAACTGAACGACCGTTTGGGAAAGCTCTTGCTGGAGAAGTATGGCAACAGTTCCATACCCGTCTTCACGTTGCCGAAAATCATGCAGATGAAGCGTGAGCAGCCTGAACTCTACAGCAAAAGTGTGAAGTTTCTCCAGAGCAAGGAGTTTATCGCATATCGCCTGACGGGAGAGATGGTGACGGAACCCACGGACGCATCGGGGGTGCTTGGAATGGAGCTTACCACGCGGCAATGGGATGACGCATTCTTCCAGGAGCTGGGGCTTGATGTGGGGAAAATGCCCGACATCGTGCCCAGCTGTTCGATTTGTGGCAAGGTTACTCCAGAAGCGTCTGCCTTGACGGGACTACGAACGGGCACGCCTGTGGTCATCGGGTGCGGTGACCTGGCCAGCGCGGCCTTGGGGAGTGGCGTTGATGACGAGACAATGTCCCTGACGCTTGGCACGGCGGGACAGTTGCTTGCAACGGGGGCACCAGGGGATGGCAGGAAGAGTGCGGGGCGGCTTTTTGTCTTTGCACACGCCGACCCGACGCGGGAGCTCTATTTGGGCTCCGTGCCTGCAGGAGGCTTTGCGCTGGAGTGGTTTGCCAATCTGCATCAGCTGCCGATGGAGCAGTTTTTCAAGCTGGCGGCGCAGGGGGCTATCAGCGATGAGTCGCCTGTGTTTTTGCCGTATGTTTTAGGGCGTGGCGCACCATCAATGGACTACAAACCAGCAGGAGCATGGCTGGGGCTAAGTGCAAATAACACGCTTCCAGAGCTTTGTGCAGCAGCCGTCTTGGGTGCGTTGTGCCCCTTGCGGCAGTGTGCGGATTTGCTTGAAGAGCTTACGTGGAAGCGGAAGAAGGTGACGTTGCAGGCACTTGCGTGCCGCGAGACAGCGGTCCGCCGTCTCGCCAGTGCGCTCTTCCACCAGCATAAGCTTATACCCGAAAACTCGGAGGCCTCTCTTTTGGGGGCAGCAATGCTAGGCTTCACAGGAATGGGGGTGTATCCAGATGTGCGATCAGCACTGAAGACAATGCTGCGGACCAGGCCTGTGGAAGCCTTATCCGATGTGGCTGTTGAACAAGCCTACAACCGTTTTCTGCAGTGGGCGCAAGTAGCCAGGTGCTGTGCGCCTGGCGAAGCATAGCCCAAAGGGCGGGGGGGGAAGGCCCCCGCCGCTGAAGCGGCGTGCACAGGACAGGCGGGTAGCCAGCGGGTAGCCAGGCGCTGTGCGCCTGGCAAAGCATAGCCCAAAGGACGGTGGGACTTGTATGACGCAGCAATGGCACTAGGGAACGGGTATGGTTTTCCGACGGCGAGGGTGCCG
>JAFTAC010000546.1 GCA_017458805.1 Victivallales bacterium
GCCCTATATTTCCGGCAGGAAGATGTTCGGTGCGCCTGTCGGCTGGGCTGTCTGGGTGCCGGCGGAGTTGTATCTGCCGGAATCGGCGAGAAGCAGCAGGTTGGAGGGGCCGAACTTGGAGATGACTCCGTTGTTGAAGTTGAACTGCCCCGAGTTGTACTGCGTATAGACTCCGCCGTAGGCGTAGGCGTATGCGCTGGAGGAGGTGATGTTGCAGGGATTGGCGGGACAACGGTATGCCTTCCAGTCGTTGTTGGTCATGTAGCCTTCGTAGATGAGGTGCTGGGTCCAGCCCAGTCTGCGGTTGGTGCTGTTGGCGTTCCAGTAGGAATCCTCGTAGTCCTGGGCGTACATCTGGATGTACAGTCCCATCTGCTTGAGGTTGTTGGTGCATGCAATCTGCCTGGCCTTCGCGCGGGCCTTGGAGAGCGCGGGCAACAGCATGGCAGCCAGGATTGCGATGATGGCGATGACAACGAGCAGTTCAATCAACGTGAAATGGCGGGACTGTTTTTTCATTGTTGTTCTCCAAATAGCTAGTTTTTCCGCACTAAAGCGCTGCGCACAGGACAGGTGACTGTTCCGTGCCGAGGGCTTTGGTCTGCGGATGGTTTTATTGCATGACGAGTGTTTTGTTGAGGAGCTTGAAGACGGTGTTGCCGTACGCGCCTTCCAGGTAGGTGGGCCAGCGGTAGATTTTGGTCACGCCGGAGGTGAAGTTGATTTCCGCCCAGGCGTACTGTGAGTTGATTTCCTCGGACTTCCCGGAGGCGGCGTGTCCGTCGGCGAGGAGGATGTTGGCCTTGCCGCTGTGCTCGGCGAAGATGTAGCTGTAGAACTTGTACTTGTAGTAGAGGAGCCAGGGGTAGGGGGTGCCGCCCTGGTAGTCGGTCTGGCAGTCGTCGCCGTATGCCTTGCCGGAGTCGGCGAGGAGAATCAAACCGGATGTGCCGTATTTGCCGATGACGCCGGAGGCCAGGGGGAACTGGCCGCCGTTGTACTGGGTATAGACGCCGCCGTATGCGAAGCCGGGCCACCACTTGGTTGCGCCGTTGTAGGTGAAGGCGTTGCCGGGGCAGCGGTAAATCTTGATGTCGGTCTCGGCGAGGTATCCGCCGTCGATGAGGCGGTATATCCAGCCCATGGAGCGTCCGTTGACGGCGCCGTTGCTGCTCCAGTAGGAGTCATCGTAGTCGTTGGCGTACATGTGGATGTTGAGACCCAGCTGCTTGAGGTTGTTGGTGCAGGCAATCTGCCGCGCCTTGGCGCGGGCCTTGGAGAGAGCGGGCAGCAGCATGGCTGCCAGAATGGCGATGATGGCGATGACCACCAGAAGTTCGATGAGTGTGAAACGCATGGCTTTCGTGAACATTTTTTTCTCCTTGTTATTTAGGTTGCAGTATTCCTTATAGTATTATACACCCGAATTGGACAAATACCAATATGGAAATTAAGTTTTTTTTATCGCTTCCTTCGCTTTTTTTGTTTTTATCCCTTTTGCATTGGCACAGTTGGCAAAGAAGCATTATATTGTTCGGTGAAACAACGAACCCCACAAACAAACACAAGGAGCAAGAGATGCGTTGGTTGATTTTGGCATTGTCCATGGCATTTGCCGTCCAGGCGGAGACGGTTTGGAACGCGAAGAACAAGTTTGGCAAGCTGGGGACCCCACAGCGGATGAAGGTGGAGAACACGGGCGAGCTGCTGGTATTCACGGACATCGAGCGCGACTGCGGGCTGGAGGTCAAGGAGGCGGCCCTGGATCCTGCCAAGGTGAACGCCTTCGTCTATACCTATCGTGCGTCGGGCACGGAGAACACGACTGGCGAGCTCTTCTATGCGCGCACCAACGAGAAGTTTTCGGATGCGCACCGCTGGGGGCTTCCACAGCTTCAAGCGGATGGCAAGTGGCACACGGTCACTGTGAGTGCGGGCAACATCCGAGACCGTGGTGACTGGAATAATGGCGGCATCGTGGAATCCTTCCGGCTGGATTTGACCAACGGCGCGGGCGGACGGATTGAGCTCAAGGAGTTCAAGTTCGTGCAGGTGGCGGAGCCCCCTGCGAAGCCGAAACCACAGCCGAAGCCCAAGGCGCTCCCCGTGATGGCGACGGAGAAGCCCGTCTGGAATGCGGAGAACAAGTTTGCGGGCGTGACGGGGACCAAAAATGCCCAGGTTGAGCAGAAGGAATCAAGCTTGCTCATTAACCTCGTCAAGGCAGACCCGCAGGTGTATATAGAGCCAGTTGAGCTGGATCCAACCAAGTGCAACACGCTGATTTACAAATATCGTGCCAGAGGAACAGGCCCTCTCATGGGGCAGCTCTACTTCGCCCATGCGAACGATGGCATTGCCGCTGACCGCTTCTGGCGGCTTCCACCTATGCTCAATGACGGGAAGTGGCATGAGGTGACGCTAAACTACAAGAACATCAACAACGCCTTTGACTGGTTCAAGGGGGGAATCATCACCAAGCTGCGTCTCGACCCGACGGACAGCGATGGAGGCTGGATGGAGCTGGCCGACCTGCGCTTCGAATATCGCAAGAAGAACGACCGTCCCATCTATAAGCTGCCACCTCTGCCTCCAGTGGAGCCAGTTTTGGACGAGGATGTCTGGCCTGATGTTGCGCCCGCCCATCGGCCATTCCCAGAGAAGCCCTATCCTGGTGTCCGCAAGTATTTCGGTGGCAAGATGATTGCATCGCGCGAAGACCAGCGTGGTCAGGGCAGGTTCACCAAGTTCTACATGCGTAGGGAGATTGACCTGCCGTCAAAGCCTGTGAGCGCATGGGTGCAGTTCACTGCCGATGACAGCACGGATGCCTACGTCAACGGCAAGAAGGTCGCCAACTCCGACAACTGGCGCGTCGCCTTCTGCCAGGAGGTCACCGACCTGATGACGGCTGGCAAGAACGTCTTCGGCTTCCATTATTCCAACATAGATACCCGCGGCGGCGTCTTCGCCGAGCTTTTCGTGAAGTTCGCGGACGGCACTGTCCAGCGCTTTGACACGGATGAGAACTTCAGGAGCGTCGGTGAAGCACCAGACAATTGGTGTACGCCCGAGTATGACGCTTCGAACTGGGGCACGGTGGTTGCCTTCCCTGGCCCGCCGAATGCGCCATGGACCACGGAACTGGGCTACATCGACTTTGAAACGCCCGTCTCGCTGGAGAAGACCACCATTGAGCCGACGGAGGTCACGGCGGGTGAAAAAGTCCGCCTGACCATTGACTTCAAGGGAAAGCTTCCTGCGCTGCCCTTCCAGTGTACGGTTTTCATGCGGTTGAAGAAAAGCGTTGTCTGGTCGGAGAAGGTCACGATTACCGCCAAGGAGGCGAAGGCCGTCGATGAGAACCACTGGCGCATCGAACTGGACTATGAAACGCCCCTCTATTTCACGACCATGGAGAATCTGCAGCTTACGCTGGAGGGGTCCTCGATGCACGGCCTCAACTCTGGCTACCCGACTACACAACTATCCATCAAAGGGCGCAAAGGTGTCCCAGGGTATGAGACAAAGCCTGTGTTCAAGGTGGAGAAGATCGGCGGCTCGCCCAGCTTCACGCTGAATGGCAAGCCCTTCTATGGGCTTTGGGGAGCCTGCAATTTCGCCAGGCGCCCGGACCGCCAGCCAATCCACAACGTCAACACCGCGCCGAATCTGGTCACCCTCTATACCATCGACGTTCCCTGGCAGCATCTCGACGAGGTGGTGCCGCAGGTCTATGACCGCAGCGCGGAGCTGTACCGCCGTAGTAATCCAGGTGCCTATTTCATCGTGAACATACCCTTTTATCCCCCGAGGGAGGAGTTTTATGAAGCCTATCCAGACGACGCCTGTCTGGATGACGAGGGCAAGATCAATGTCGATGGACGCTGCAATTATTCTTTCGCCTCCAAAAAGCTCCGCCAGCTGTTCCGTGATTACATGGACTATCTGATGGGCTATCTGGAACACGCACCTTACGCCAACCGCATTGTCGGCTATCGCCTGGTGGGCGGCCACACCATCGAATGGCTTGGCTGGGACCCGAAGCCTGGCCATACGCTGGATTTCTCCCCCGTCTTCAAGGAGGCCTTCAAGGAGTACCTCCAGAAGAATCATCCCGAAATCACCGACTATTCTGTCCCGACGCTGGAGGAGCGCATGGACTTGGATGACGACGAGATCCTCTGGGACTCTGTTAAACACGCTAAAGTGGTTGCCTTCAACAACTTCTATTCGGAGAACGTCACCGACATCGTCATCGAGCTGGCGCGTCGTGCACGCGAAATCATCGGTCCCAACAAGGTTCTTGGCACCTACCATGGCTACACGATGACCCTCGGTGCGGGCGGAGTCAACCAGTTGCGCGCCCATTTTGACTTCAAGCGCTTCCTGGACGCCAACTGCATCGACTTCATCATGTCGCCGCAGCCATACTCCGTGCGAAACATGGGCATGCCGATGGGGGACATGAAGCCCTTCTCCACGATTGCCGCCCACAATGTGATAGCCTGTATTGAAGATGACACGCGCACCTTCTGCGGTCCCCCCGACATGGGCTACTGCCAGACCCCTAACCGTGAGATGAGCACCAGCATTGTCCAGCGCAATTTTGCGACAGTGCTCTGCCGCAACACGCCCACCTATTTCTAC
>JAFTAC010000059.1 GCA_017458805.1 Victivallales bacterium
ACTTCGGTGAGGTAGTGGGTCTTGCCCTCGGAGTCGCGCAGCATGTAGCGCCCGCCAGGTCCCAGCGCAGGAACCGCCTGGAGGTATTTCGGCACGCCCGTGTGGATGTTGAAGTCCAGGAAGAGGGTCTGGCCACCGCGCGAGAAGGCGTTCTGGGAGCCATTGAAAATCAGCTCCTGGGCGACCTGTTTGACCTCTTTGTCGTTGAGTCCCACGAGATAAGGCGCATAGAAGATATTGATGTAGGCGATACCCAGCGCACCTGCGTAGTTGGCCTGCATGGAGGCCAGGAAGGTGTTGAGGTGCCCTGTGAGAACGGAGGCCGAACGCGCGGGGTTGGACTCCGTGTTCAGATTGCTCAAGTCGCGCAGGCCGTACTTCTTGATGTATTCGATGGAGTGGGAGGAGCAATAGACGCGGTGCGGATAGCCGAGGTCGTGCAGGTGGATGGCGCCCGTGTCATGGGCTTCCTTGACGGCGGGCGAGAAGATGGTGTCCAGCCCCCACTGCTTGAGGATGAGCTCGGCGATGCTGAGGTTGACCGCCTCGGGGTTGTTGGAGACGATGTTGCTGTTCTCGGTGGGTTTCGTGAACATCAGGTTCTCGATGAACTCGCGTGGAATATGGTAGAGTGAGAGGTCCTCCAGCTTGTTGTTGTATCCGCGCTCCACGAGGATGTTGTTGACCATTTCGCGCAGAAGGGTCGTGGTGACGCGCTTCATGTTGCTGGCGATGATCTGGTTCTCGACCTCCTTGGCGACGGACTCGGCCTCCTCCTCGTTCAGGTCCAGCTTGTCAATGAGCTTCTTGACGATGCGGTTGCGGTCCCAAGAGAAAAGATTGTCGCGGGTGGTTGACTGGACCAGGAGCAGGCTCTGGTCGGTGATGTCCGCCTTCTTGTTGTCCTTCTTTTCGTTGGGGTTGCGGACTTTGATAGCGGCGCGGGCGCGTTCGCGCATCTTGCGGTAGCGTTTGAAGGAGGTCAGAATCTGCGTCAGCCCCTTCTCGGCGAGAACGATTTCCACCAGGTTCTGAACATCCTCCAGCATGGGGATGCGCAGCCCGTCTTTGTCGGCGGCGGTATAGTATTCGCACAGGGGGTTGTCCAGCTGGGCAACGACCTCGTCAGCGATTTCAGCGGCCTTCGCCTCGGAAATGGGGCTGCCCCCATTGCGGGCGGCGGCCTCGGCTGCCTTCAGAATGGCGTTGCTGATCTTCTCGCGACGGAACGGAACCAAAAGCCCATCACGCTTTCTGAAAAACATGAACGGTCCCGGGTCACTGGTGGTTGACATAATCATTTTCTGCTCTCTCCGTTGTTTTTTCGAAGGCAAAATTGCCCCCATGTTTAAAACTTTATGGATTTGTCCCTTTGGCATTAGCAAGTATTGATGCAATAGCTTACATCGCCACCGAGACGCTATAAACGCAATTTCCGACTCCTGAAAACGAAAACCTCTGTTCCAAAAATCAACTGTTATGCACTATATATGACATATTCGCATTTGTCAAACGCTAAATATGTTTTTTCTTGTTTTTTTATGATTTTTATCAAATAGTCTGTTTCCTCCCCAGCCGCATCCAATATTTGGATTTCATTATTCGTTATAATATGGTACGGAGACTAACCATGAAAAAAGCGATATTCATTCTATCAATCCTCTCGATATTGGCGTTCAGCGCCCCCGTGAATTCACCAGTGCGCGGCTGGAACGAACTGGTTCAATGCAGAAAAGCGGAGGGCAACCTGCGCTTCGTGACGCCATGGGGCGCAAAGGCGCGTCCCGTCGTCTTTCTGCTCCATGCAAAGCATGGCGGGCGCAACATTCGCGTCCAGCTGTCGCATGATGGCTGGGAGGTGGACGAACTGCTGCCCGATGGGCGCTATGCGTTCGTCTCGCCGCTCTCCAGCTACCCGCGCGGCAAGGAGGGAGACGAGGCGGAAATCGTCTTCAAGCTGCGTGAAGACGAGTGGTCCTACTACGTGAACGGCGAGCTGCGCGGCAGCATGGCGGCCCCATTCGCGATGCCAGGCAGCGTCCTATGGCCGCAGCGGGCTGGCGTGAAGCTGAAATCGCCGATGCGCTATGCCGCCGTGGCGCGCGCCGCCTTCAAGACCGACTTCATGATCGAGCCAGGGGCCCCGAACGAACTCTACCCCTGGGCCATCCAGCTGGGCAGCTGGCACATCCACACGGCGCAGCAGCAGGCGGTCATCCGCCCCGAAACCGACCAGAAGCGCGCCCAGGAAGCCCCTCTGACGGCGGACAAGTCCCCCAACTTCTACTCCCTGAAGGGCGGCGGCGAGAACAAGGACGCCGTCATCACGACGGGCTATGACTTCTACGACAACTACAGCCTCTCCGCCTCCCTGCAACTGGATGAGGGCGAGGCTGGCATCGTCTTCTACCACCGCGATTCCACCGTCCGCAACGAGCAGGGCGAGCTGGATGCCACAAAGGCGCAGTTCTACGCGCTGACCATCCGCATGGACGTGCCCTGGAAGGGAAACCGCGACATCCGCCTCTGGAAGCAGGCAGCCGACGGCAGCCGCACCATTCTGGCACGCGCATCCGTCCCGCTCTACAACAACCAGTGGCATCTGCCAGGCGTCAAGGTCCACAACAACGAAATCATCTGCCTGCTGGACGAAGCGGAGCTCTTCCGCTGCCGCGAGCAGCTGCCCCCTGGCGGCAAAATCGGCCTCTTCGCCAACACCAAGGAGCAGATCCGCTTCGATGACATCACGCTGGAGCCCTTCACCGCGTTCGATTTGGACGACATGGCGGGCGTCCGCCACAACACCCTCTACCACACTGGCGGTTTCTACAAGACCGAGAAGAAGCACGCCAAACACGCGGCAGAGGCCGGCTTCTCACTCTACAAAAAACCTGAACCTGTAGTACTGAACACCACCGCAGGGCGCAACGCAGAGCTGCTGGTTCTTGGTCGTGCCCAGAACCAGGGCCTCTGCCTCAAGGCGGAGGTCACCCCGTCTTCTGGTTCAAAAGCTGGCCTCGTCGCAGGTTGGAGTGCCCCCAACGCGGGCTACTATCGCTTTGCCATCACACGCCAAGGAGAACAGGATACCTCCACACTGGCGAAAATCGCCCCAGACGGCTCCGAGACGGTGCTGGACACCTACGTCGTCCCCCAGAGCACCGCCTCCCCTGTCCTGACCATCGACAGCACGGACAACGGCAACCTGCGCTGCTTCTACAACGGCCTGCTGCTCCACTACCACGAGAACGGCGCACCCATCACGGGCGGCAGCGGCCTCTGGGCCGCCCCCAGCTCCGCCATGAAAGCCACCAACCTCTCGTTGGCGAAGTTCCGTGAGCGCGTGCTGGAGCAGGAGCAGAAGAACCCCATCTTCAAGACCGACAGCTTCATGCGCCACTGGGCCTCCCCAGAGGGGCAATGGATCAGCGGCGGCGCCAACAAGCTCTGGCACAAGGGCGACTTCTTCGGCGACTTCACCATCACCCTGCCTGTCGTCGTGGGTTCCGAGCTGCACGTCGCCGTGCCCGACGGCCAGGAGGAGGGCTTCGTCACCGTCAAGGCGGAGGAGAACAAGCTGACACTGCTCGTGAAGCAGAAGGAGGGCGATCCGCTCTCCCAATCCGTTGAGCTGGACAAGATTGAAGGGGTCAAGCAGCCTGTCGCCAAATACACGCTGCGCCACGAAGGCAGCTGGCTCTGGCTGAACATCGAGGAGAAGCCCGTGCTCAAGCAGCGCCTTGCCTCCCCGCTCAAGCCCTACGGCACCCGCGTCCTCGCCAAGAACATGACGCTGGCGCACATGGCCAGCAGCAAGGTCACACGCGCCAACGTGCTGGACGAATACTTCAACGAGTCCCCGCACGCCTGGCTGGCAAACGGCGGCGACTGGCAGATCATCAACCGCTTCCAGTGCACCCCCAGCTGGTCGCACATGATTGGGCAGGCAACCGACAACCTCGGCGCCTTCTGGCTCAAGAAGCTCTTCAAGGGCGACATGACGCTGGAGTTCTACGCAGGCACGCGCCACGGCCACTATGACCAGGCGGGCAACCTCAACTGCACAATCATGGCAAAGGACACAACCCCATCCAGCGGCTATACCGTCGCATGCACCGAGTGGGACCAGAACCTCTCCCAGAACTGGACCACCTTCTACCGCAATGGCAAGCCCATCGACAAGACCGACGCCTATCTCGTGCCTCGCCGCCGCAAGGGCATGTACCGCCGCATCCTCAACCCGCTCGTCTCCCAGGGACGCCCCATCCACGGCGCCTGGTTCTACATCAAGCTGCGCAAAATCGGCGAGAAGCTGGAGTACTACTTCGATGACGAACTCATCTTCACCCAGAAGGACAGCGACCCCATCCAGGAAGGCACCCTCGGCATCTGGACCTTCATCCACAGCATCACGCTGGCGCAGATAAAAATCACCTTCGACCAGATGGCCCCCAAGCCCATCCCCGTCACCTTCCTCCCGCTGGTGGACAAGGCCCCCGAGCCCCCCGCCAACATCGATTACGACGTCTATGCGGAGAACTTCCCGCTGGACGCATGCAACCCCATCCTCTGGAACTACCGCGACAGCGTCAACCAGGGCACCATGCTCAAGGCGGAAAACGCCATCGGCCTCAAGAGCGGCCTGGGCGGCGGCTTCATGCAATTGAACGCCACCCTCGCCCCCGTCCCGCTGCCCAAGCTGGCGGGCTGGCGTTTCCAGGTCAAGCGCACTGCGCTCGCACGCTTCAATTTCTACTACCGCTTCGTTGACATCAACAAGGAGAAGAAGGCCGTTGTTGCTCGCAACCTCTTCCATAGCATCTCGGGCGACGAGTTCACGGAGAACAACTGGCTCATGACTGGCAAGACGGAAGTCGCGCCCGTTGAGAAGGTTGACCCCGCCTCCGAGGAAGGCTGGCAGGAGGTCACCGTCTGGATCCCCGCAAAAATCCGCAGGAGATACAACAGCACCACATTTGCGCAGGCAGGCGGTCTGGGCCTTGAGCAGACCGACGCCATGGTGAACGGCATCGCGGGCAATGGCCCAGGCGAAGCCTACGCCATCCGTGACCTGCGTCCCATCTTCATCGGCGCTCCCACTTTGACTGGCAGCGGCGAAATCGCCATCAACGGCGGCGAGTTCACCGCCGACAAGACCGCAGCCACCGACAGCCTGAAGGCCCTTGGCAAAGAGGGTGTCAACACCGTGAAGCTCACCCTGCGCAAAGACGGCAAGACCGCCACACGCACCCTGACCTGGATTCAGCCAGGCAAGCCCGCCTACACCGTGGATTGGGACAAGACGCAGGAGGACACCTTCCTTCTCAAACCCACAGCCGACTACTTCAATCCCGCTTTCGCCAGAGCGAAAATCCAAGCCATAGAAGAGGTTAGACCACGTCCTGACAATGACGACAGCTTCACGGTCGCCCTCCCCTTCACAGAGGCTATGCAGAAGGAGCTTTCCGCAGGCAAGCTGGCAGTCAAGGTCACAATGGGCGATGACACGCAGGAGTTCACCCTTGACGCCAATGCGCCAAACCGCCTGAACGGCGGTCCGCGCCTCCTCTCCATCGACGGCCTCACCCCCTTCTGCCTCACCTTCGAGAACGGGCTGACTGAGCCCTTCCGCAAAGACGACAAAGGTGTACGCAAACGCCTGGGCTTCAACGATGCAGACCAGGGCACCTTCCTCGCCGCGCAAAACACGGAATCGGGTCAGAAACTCCGCACTTCCTACACCTATTCCATGGCCGTCTCCAGCTACCCCGTAGCCCAGTTCCGCTACCGTGCATCGGACATGTCCTACATCAGCATGTACTTCGAGAACGGCCACTACACCCGCCTGACCAGCAGCGACCACCCCAGCGCCGTCACCGTCCGCCATGGTCAGGACTTCGTGATGGACGAGAAGTGGCACACCTGGACAGGCCTCGCCTCCGACTGTTTCAACTCCAACGCCTACAACACAGCGCGCTTCAGGCCAGGCGCCCTCCGCCTCGCATCTGTCCATGGCACCGACCAGACGGGGCGCTTCAGCCACCTGGATTTGGACGACTTCACCTTCGGCCCCGCCGTCGCCAACGCCGACCAGCTCGCCTTCACCCCCAAATACTACGACTTTGACGGTGTCGCCACCATCCGTGCCGCCATCCTCCCAGGCGCAAAGTCCGCCTATGACACCCCCGCCGACACGCTTGACAAACTTGCCTGGCGAGAGTTCAAGCCTGGCGAGAAAATCACCTTCGAGTTTCCAAAGGAACTGGCCGACGGCGTTTCGCACGTCGTTTTCCAGGCGACGGACGCCAAGGGCAACCGCTCGCACTTTATGGACGTGCCCTTCCTGCTGGACCGCACGCCACTAGCTCCATCCTTCGCCATCCGCGCCACCAACGAGCCAGAGAAGAACCGCACCGAGATGCTTGTCACCCTCAACAACCAGGGCGGCGCACCATGGTCCATCGATGAGGCGAAGTTCTACATCGCTGGCAAGGAGGAGAAGCTAATCTACTGGACGGACAGTTTCGTCCACAGCCAGACCGCCGACAGCCTCGTGCTCAACCACCCGCTGCTGTTCATGTCGCAGCTGGACGCATCCAAGGACGGCGACACGATGCTCTTTGAAATCGACGGCATCAAAGACGGCGCAGGCAACACCACACCGCGCTTCCAAGCCCCCTTTAAAGTCGATTACAAGTCGGACAAGATTGGCCCCTCCTGGTATTACACCGCCCCCGCCTCCTCCATCAACTGGTACTTCAACTGGGACGGCAACAAGAGCACCACGACCCAGCTCTCGCCTGGGCAGTACAACGGCCTGGAGACCAGCCGTCCGCTCGGCGGCTCCCCCTTCCTCATCCACTACTCCTACTATGGCGCCGCCGATTTGGTGCAGGGCGTCAAGTGGAGTCCCGCCAAGTTCCCATGCATCTCGTTCCGCGCCACAATCACCTCGCCCCGCAGCAGCATGACCATCCGCCTCATCCTGACCGCCGCCGACAAGCGCGCCTGGGGCATCTCCCTCATCGCCCCTGGCTCCGCAGGCGATGAGCTCAACAAGACAGAGACCTTCAAGTGGGAGAGCGGCAAGTGGATGCGTTTTAGCTTCAATGTCAAAGACTTGCTGCTCAAGGCAGGCCTTACCCAGGAGCAGATTGAGAAGATCGAGTTCACCAGCATCAACTTCCAGCGGCGCGGCCTCCACCACAGGGACAACATCTTCCTGGACGACCTCTTCATCCATGGCATGCCCGCCGACGCCTCAAAACCCGATGACTTTGGTTGGTACGCCTACGACGCCAGCGGTGTCGCCTCCCTGGAGGCCACCGCCGTCAGCTCTGACGACAAGGACGAGTGGACCCACTCCTTCACCGAACTCCACCACGCCAACCTGAATGACCTCCGCGCCAAGTTCAAGGGACAGAAGTGGTTCCGCTGCCAGGCAAAGGACAAGGCAGGCAACCTCTCCGCACCCTTCTGGCTCCCCGTCTTGTCCGAGTGATTAGTGGTTAGTGGCTAGTGGCTAGTAGTTAGTGCTTAGTGGCTAGTGCTTAGTGGCTAGTGCTTAGTGGCTAGTGCCTAGTGGCTAGTGCCTAGTGGCTAGTGGCTAGTGGCTAGTGGCTAGTGGTTAGTGCTAAAAAGTCAATCACTAGCCACTAGCCACTAACCACTAACCACTTCTTTGCAAATGCGTTTTCCTATGCTATATTAGGGGAAAAGCAGGAGAAAGCATCATGACAAGAATTGCCTTTATTAGTGACATACATTCGAATATCGACGCACTACAGAGCGTTTTGGCTCACATTGACAAAGTCGGAGCGGATGTAATACTTTGCCTTGGAGACATCGTCGGCTATGGCGGAGCCCCCAAGCAGTGCCTTGACTTGATACGCGAACGCGACATCCAGACGGTGATGGGCAACCACGACGAATACGTCACGCTCATCATGGATCCGCGTGTAGAAAGGCTTCGCCCAGAAATCCGCCAGGCCGTTGAATGGACCCAGATGCAGCTTTCCATGGACGACCTCAAGTGGCTCTCCAGCCTCGACATGCGCATGGCCGCCGACGAGTTTGAAATCCTCCACGCCTCTTACGCGCCTCCCCGCTGGGCCTATTGCCTGGACGAACCCACCTTCGCCCGCAACTTCGAGCACCAGACCAAGCAGCTGGCCTTCTGTGGACACAGCCACTCCCCCCTCTTCGGCTTCCAGATGGAAAACGGACAGCCTCTCCTCGACTATATCCACAACGCCTCCCGCAAGACTAAAATCGACGACCGCTTCAAGACCATGATCAACGTCGGGTCCGTCGGTCAGCCGCGCGACAAAGACCCCCGCTCCTGCGTCGTATTCTACGAAATGGAGGCGAAGGAACTCTGGATGGACCGCGTCGAATACGACATCGAGGCTGCCAGAGCCAAAATCATGGACGCCAAACTCCCCCAGAAGTTCGCCGACAGGCTTCTCGTTGGAGCATAGAAACCACGTCCCTTCCGTCCCTTCCGTCC
>JAFTAC010000060.1 GCA_017458805.1 Victivallales bacterium
ACTGGAGGCCGCCATCCGCGAGAGGATGCCCGAGGCCAGCGGTCCCGTCAGCGAGGACGAGCCAGAGGAGATGCTTGAGGAAGCAGGCGAAGCGTAGTAGTATCCGAAGCGCCCCCACGCGGGGGCGCATTGTTTGGAAAAGGAATAATCAAGTAACAACCCACAGGAGAATTACCATGAAGAAGAACAGGAATGAGCAGAAGCGGATGTCGGGAAAATGCAAGAACCTCTTCCAGCAGGAGGTCAGGGAGTGTTGCAACCGCCAGGGGCAGTATTCGGACAACGTCATCAGGAACGTCTGCACGGCGGTGTTCCCCGAGTTCGTCCGCAAGTGCTTCAGATGCAAGGACGACCGTGAATTCTTGTATTTCAACGCCGACATCATCTGTGAGCTTGTTCACAAGTGCTTGACACGCAACCTCACGCACTTCAGATACCGCGACCGCAGGTGGAAGCGCGGTGCGGCGGCACTGTGCCGCAAGGCCGTCCAATCCGACTTCGTCCTCATAGGCATCGACCACAAGTACACGAAGTACAAGCCCTCAAACGTGGAAGCCGTGGATATGGGGCATGCCGTCGGCTTGGCCGGCTGAATGGTGATGAAGGAATAGTTGGAACAGGCGCAGGGAAAAGGCGTCAGCAAGAGGAATGGATTGCCAGTTCATCTGGCTTGACATCGCAAGGCAGGTGGAGAACCTTCACTCCTGCCTTGATTGCCGCATCCAGAGCTTCTCCAAACTCTGGATGCGTTGTCCTGTTGGGAAGCACTGTTTTCACCTTGGGCATGGAGATGACAAAGGCGATGAAGCACTCGTAGCCGTCCTTCACTGCCTTCATCAGTTCATGCAGGTGTTTGACGCCGCGTTCCGTTGGAGCATCGGGGAAATATCCAATTCCGTCAATTTCGAGCGTACACCCTTTGACCTCGATGAATATCCTCCGACTGCCGCATTCCAGATAGAAGTCCACTCTGGAATCACCGTATGAATATTCAGGCTTCAACGCCGTGATGTTCGGGAATATCTGCTGACCTGATTCCAGCCACTCCTTCACCACCACATTCGGTGCCTGGCTGTCGATGTTGACCCAGCCGAGGTTCTTCTTATAGACCGAAACCAGGTCGAACTTTGTCCTGCGCGACGGATTGTCCAAAACGGCAAGCGTCACTTCCACCCCAGGCAGAAGCAGCTCTTTGCAACGTCCCGTGTTCTTGACATGAACGGTCTCGATGCTCCCTCCAGTCTCCACATGGGCGATGAAGCGGTTTGGACGGTCGATGAACCTGCCAGTTGTCGTGTTTTCGTACCTCATTCCCTATGCGTCCCAGATGCAGGCCTGCTCTTGAGATAAAATTATCCATCTATTTAGATGGGGCAAAGTGTTTTCGACAGTATTCCAATATGGCCTCGCGGTACGGGAAAACTGGAACTGCGTCAGTTGGATGGCAATGCGCCGATGCCTTGCAGTATTCCCGCGATTCCAGTTGCGGCCACATCACCCACGATTTTGCCCTCCTCATCAAACGTGTAGAAGTTCATGACAGTCGTTGAGAATATTTTGCCGTTTGGCTGAAGGCCTGCAAACGGCGTGTCACCGCAGAAAGTGCCTGAGCACTGCCACTGCACTGCGACGGTGGTCTCGTCGGCGACCATATTCACAAGTTTCCATTGCACGTCGGGGAAGCTCTGCCGCATGAAATCAACGACGCTCAGATAGCCTTTTGCGCCATAGAGCGGATTCGGTGAAACTGGCGTCGCGAACGATGCTGACGGGGATATCAGCTCCTCGCCAAGTGCCAGGTCGTTGGTGTTGATGCATTTCTCGAATCTGCGCATAGCCTCGCGGTTGCGTTCGATGATCTTTTCTTCAATCATTGCCGATGTCTCCTTTGTCTGTCCACCCGCCGCAGTCTCCAGCTATCCAAGTTGCAGCGTGTATTCCTTTTTCATACCATGCGCCCCGAAAATCTGCCACTTGCCTTCTCCCAGGCGCTGCAGGATTGCCTTGCGCTCCAAAGCGCATAATGCAGGGTCTGTATCGACGGACGTCATAAGTACAGGGGCGTATTGGTTGTATTCAGCCTGTTCTCTTGTCTGTCCATGAAGGTTGATGTAGATGTCCCCAGAGAACACGACATGGTGGGCATAGTCAATAAGCACTGTTTCGCCTGCAAGATGTCCGCCTTGCCCCTGATAGACCTCAAAGTGCATTTCACCGCAATCAAGGAAGCCTGCCTGCACTAGTGGTTCCTTTTGCTCTTCTGGAACATCCCACATTGCAACAACCTTGGCAGGTTCCGGCGGGCGATAGAACGTCAATGCCTTGCAGATGTTCACGTATGGTCTGTGGAGTGGATTCTGCTCACGGTACCCGTTTTGTCCCTGGTATTCCAGCGAGAGGCAGAGTTTTGTTTTTTCACTGGCAAGAATTCTGTCGAACAGCGGCAGCAGGCCACAATGATCTACATCCGCATGAGTGATGTAGATTTGCTTTTCCATCTTGTCATACTCAGGAAGCAGGTTTCGGAAAAGAGTCTCCATTTCCTCGCGATAGATGGCATAGCCGCTGTCGATGAACAATGTCTGCCCTGCACTTTGAAGTATGGCGGTATTACTGCCGCAGGGTGGTTCAATCAGGATGATCTCCGTGTTGTCCGTCACTTTGTGGCGTGTTATTCGAGGGGAGAAGGCATTTCCACGGCAGCCCACCAGCAACTCCGCGAAACGGCTGATGCTCTCAAATGTCTTATAGGGGGACAGGCCTTTCTCGTCAAGCATCTGCATGATCAGATTCGTATTGACCAAAAGGGGGTCCCGCAATTCATCTGGAAGTCCGACACGCTGCATCAATCCCGACACGAAAGAATGATAGAAGATGGTGTTGTCATACACTTTCTCCGAACGGTTGTAGTCGAGGACCCGTACGGCGCAAAGCTTCTGCGCTTCGGCGAGGAAAGCCTGCAGCCGTTCCTGCCTTTCAACGAAAAGCCCCATTTTGAACGCCTGGTAGTCCGTCCCGTTCTCCTGGGAACTGATATATGAGATGTTCAATTTATAACGCTGAATCAGCCGCAGAACCTCTGTGACGCTTCCTGGCTTGTCCCTCAACATGAATTCCAGCAAGGCAATGCTGTCCTCATTTGGTGAAGATGGAAGATAGCCAATGCTTGACAGCAGGGCATCGGCTTTTTCAAGCTTCTCCGCCTCTCCATCGGCATCGATAAAAAGTGTATGGGAATCCACTGCCTTGTTGTAGCTGACGCGAGTGTTGTTGATTCCTAAACCAGCAAAACATTCACTGGCTTTTAGGAACGCCCCGATATGATCGGGCATGGTGGTGATGTATGTCTTTCTCATAATAGTTCACGCCTCGTGGACGTGTTTGCCAGTGATGTGTTCTGGCACAAGACAAAGCACCTGCACCCGCGCTCCCGCCATCTGGATTTCCTTCTCGATCTCCTCTTCGCTTGGGTTGAAGCGACGCGCCAGCTCACGGCACAGCTCCAATGCGAAGGCGTGGTCTTCCACGAACTCAATGCGCCCGAATACCACGACGCTTCGGAACGTGTAGGCCCAGCCTCCCTCGTCGCGGACGCCCTCGTCGATGACCGTAAACGATGCGCGGGAATCCCTGCGCAGGGCATCGATCTTGTGCCCCTCCTTTGCACCGTGGAAGTAGATGCGCCCGTCCGCCTCGCGATAGTGGGGATTTAACCAGACGCCGTAGGGCCAGCCGTCGTCACCTGTCACGGACAGAACGCCGCGCTTCGCGTGTTTCAGAACATCCAGAGCCTCCTCTTCGGGAAGCTGCTGCTTGATTCGTCTCATCGGTCGAAACATGGCATCTCCTATTTGTCTTCAAGCAGTTTCACGATGAACGCCTCGACTGCAGCCATGTCCGCAGTGGGTTCGAATCGGGCGACGACATTGCCTTCGCGGTCGATGACGAACTTGGTGAAGTTCCATTTGATGTCTGGCTTTGCGGCCCAATCGGGATCCGCCTTGGAGAACATCTCCTCCAGAAGTTTCTTGTATTGGTGTTCGTCAAAGCCTCCAAACCCTTTCTGGGACTTGAGATACGCATAGAGTGGAAGCTCGTTGTCGCCATTCACGTCCGCCTTCTTCATCTGTGGGAAGGTGGTGTTGTAGTGGAGTGTGCAGAAGGCGTGGATTTCATCATCCGTGCCAGGGGCCTGCCCTCCGAACTGGTTGCAGG
>JAFTAC010000547.1 GCA_017458805.1 Victivallales bacterium
GCCAGCCGGCCTTTGTCAGCAGAGCATGCGGATGTTGGCGACGAGCTGTTCGACGGTCCCGGCGACGGCTTCTGCCGGGGTGAGCTTGCCCAGCAGCAGGATGGCGAAGACCAGCACGAAGATGGCGATGGTCTCGATGACACCCAGTGCGATGAGGTAGTTGACGAAGCCCGAGCCACCTTCGACGAGCGCGTCGCACGCGCCTGCGGCTGCGCGGCCCTGGAAGGCGGCGCTGAGTGCGATGGCGATGCCGCCGATGATGCCAGTCAGGAGGCAGGTCACCCAGCTGTCCGCGAATTCAGGCTTGGCCAGGGAGAGCATGAGGATGAAACCGTAGATGGTCTGGGTCATGGGGGCGCCCGTGAGGATGGTCAGCTGGAAGGGTGCTTCCTTTCCCTGGATGTAGCATTTCTTCCAGGAACCGATGGCGGAGGCGGCGGCAACACCGCAGCCGTAGGCGGAACCCAGCGCGGCGAAACCGACGGCGCAGAACGCGCCAGCGTAAGCGAGGGCCAGTTGTGTGGATGGATTCATTGTGTAACTCCTTGATGTCTTTTTGGGTTATATATGTTGTTCAATTGAAATCACTGGTTGTCCTTCCCCTGGCTTTGGAGAGGCTTGTAGGCCTTGCCAGCCCAGTTCACTCCGATGTGCCCTGAAAACTCCAGGGTGTTGAGGCGAATGCCATGGACGAGTACGCTCATGAAGGCCATCACGATGTTGAGCATGTGGCCAATGCCTAGTATCAGGATTGCGGCGGGGATGGTCACAATAGGCATGTTCAGGGAGTGTAGCCCCATGGCCATGTCGTTGAAACTCTGCGCAATATAGACGCCAGAGAGACCTACTGCAAAGAGGCGGATATAGGAGAGTACATCGACAAAGCTGTTGATGAAGCTGAAGGGGGAGTAGATGACGGCTCCCATGTCCGTCCAGTCGATGTTGAAGACAAGGATGAAGATGAAGCCGATGGCATAGAGCCAGACGTATGGCGTCTCCAAATCGGTCACGTCGCCGCCCTTGATGACGAGCAGGTTGGTCATACCGAAGTTAGCCCAGATGAAGAGCCCCCAGCCGATGTGGCCCAGAGCCTCGCGGATTTTCTTGAGGAAGGCGATGGTGTCGTCTTCAGAGAGCTTGATGGTGCGGGCTGCCTTGAGGGCGCACCAGGCGTGGGCCAGGCTCAGATGAAAGGCACCGATGAAGAAGCTCAAGAGCTGGATATGCTTGTCGTTGTTGCACATCCATGGGCAGATGTTCATCCACTTCGGCAGTTTGTCGGCAGGGATGGCAAACCAGTTGCAGGTCAGGGCACCATAGACAAGGATGGTGATGCTCATCGTGAGAAGAAGGTTCACACCGAGGCGCGCCTTCTGGGTCTTGGCCTTGGTGCGCAGCCATAGAACCACGAGCGTGAAGAGCGTGCCATAGCCCGCGTCGCCCACGAGGATGCCGCAGAAGAGCGAGAGGAAAATGAGCAGGCAGATGCTGACGTCGGTCTCATGGTAGCCAGGCAGGATGCCGACGAAGTCGAAGATGGACTGCGCCATGCGGAACGGTTTGGGCAGCTCCAGCTTGGTTGGGGCGTTGTTGTCATCTTCTGGTACCTCTTCGTAGCGGATGGCCCAGCCGTTTTGCTGGGCTGTCTGCCGCAGTTGGTCGATGGATTCTGCGGGGATGTAACCGCGCAGAAAGGAGATGGCGTGGGAGGAGGCCATGCCATCGCGTGCCTTCGCGAAGGCAACGCGCTCGTCAAGGACGGCACTGAACGCCTCCAACGTGGCATAGTGCTTCTTTGCGCACTCCAGCAGAGTGGCTTCCAAGGATTTGCCTTGCTCCTTCAAACTAGTCTCCTTGCTGTTCCACTCCTTGAGGTTTGTGTTCTGCGGGAGCGTCGCAAGCGGGAGGTCTGCGGAATCCAGTGGCGTGCGGGAGAAAACGACGAAATAGACGGTGTCCTTGAACTGGGAGACCTTTTTCATGACGGCCTCTTTGGGAAGCACGGGCAGATGCTTTGCACTTGCAACACAGAGCGCGGTGTGAAGGCCGTGCGCCTCCAGAGCCTCCAATTGCCCACGCGAGAAGCCACCCCAGGGGGCCAGTTGTGCCTGCGCCTTGTGAACCTGCGAGAGTTCTTCGTTAAGTTTCTTTTCCGCGTCCAAACTGGCGAGGAAGCCTTGAAGGACCTTCTCCGCAGCCGCAAAGTCGCTGGAGGCTGCCTCGGGCGTCGCTTTTGCGTCCGCCAGAAGGGTCTTCATCCGCGTAAGCGCCTTGACAAGCTGCTCCTGCTGGCGGCGCAAACTGTCCAGGGCTTCAGAGGCGGGCTGGGCAAGCGGCACTACATGCACGGTGCCCAGCTTCTGAAGCTGTTGGACAGCCGCCTGCTTCTCTTTGCTCAAGCAGGCGATTGTGACTTTTTTCATCGGAACTATCATTATGGCAATCCTAGTGGGGGATTATGGGAGGAGGCTAGACGACGGTTGCTGCATCGCGCACGGCGCACTTGCTCTTGGCAATCTTGGAGCGCCCGACAGAGTTGGTCTGCTGGTCGCCAAGGTAGATGTTGATTTTGCGGATGTTCTCCTTGGCCTCGGGTATCTTGACCTTCTCGAACAGATTGACGCGCTGGGTGACAACGCGCAGCTCCTGCTCCAGAAGTGCCTGCATCTCCTCCATCAACTGGTGTTTGAGGGTGAGTTCGATGCGCCGCTGCGCCATCGAGAGTGCGTCGTCATACCATGCGGGGGAGGAGTAGAGGTCGTATTCGGGGGCGCCGAACTGGATGCTTTCAAACATCGGCACGTCAATGCCCGCCACGTTGCGGTGACCGACATGCCACTCCTGGACGGTGACGAGGTTGTCAAGCGAGCCGTTGTTGTCTGTTCCACCGAGCAGGGGGAGGGTCTCCTGCCAGGAGGCCTCAAGCTTCTTGATGTCCTCAAGCAGTGTTGTCATGGCCTCGCGCGCCTGGCGAACCTCCAATTGCAGCTGCTGTTTTTTCAGCTGCAGGGTCGGCAGGTAGCGCTGGAAGCGCTTGAGTGCGTCCCTCTGAATCTTGAGTTCATTCTTTGTCAGTTTGATTTTCGGCATTTACGCATTTTCCTTTGGCCAGAATTGGCGTACCAGGTCGGTCTTGATACCCGTCTCGCTGGGGGTAAAGCAGTCGGCGAGGATTTTCCATCCGAGGTTGAGGGCCTCTTCCAGCGGGATGTTGACGCTCAGGTCCATCATCCCCTTCTCGAAAGCCTCGCCATATTTGAGCAGCTTGTTGTCCCAGTCGCTCATGCGGAAGCCCATGGACTGCTTCTCCTGCACCTCACGGTATTCGGCATAGAGGCGTATCATGTTGTCCATCAAGGCACGATGGTCTTCGCGCGTGGAGGCGTTGACCTGCTGCTTGAGGCGGGAGAGGGAGCCAAACGGCTCGATATGGCCACGCACCAGGTAGAACTGGCCCTCGGTGATGTAGCCTGTATTGTCGGGCACGGGGTGCGTCACGTCGTCGCCAGGCATGGTGGTGACGGTAAGGATGGTGATGGAGCCCGCCGTCTCGAAATCGACGGCCTTTTCGTAGCGGGCGGCCAACTGGCTGTATAGGTCGCCTGGATAGCCTCGGTTGGAGGGAATCTGCTCCATCGTGATGGCGATTTCCTTGAGGGAATCGCAGAAGTTGGTCATGTCGGTCAGCAGGACCAGCACGCGCTTGTTCAGCTGCGTCGCGAAATATTCGGCCACGGCCAGGGACATGTCGGGAACCAACAGACATTCGACGATGGGGTCGGAGGCAGTGTGGATGAACATGACGGTGCGGGAGAGGGCCCCGTGTTCGTCCAGCGTATCCTTGAATTTCAGGTAGTCGTCGTATTTCAGGCCCATTCCGCCGAGGACGATGATATCGACTTCGGCCTGCATGGCGATGCGCGCCAGCAGTTCGTTGTATGGCTCGCCAGCGACGGAGAAGATGGGGAGTTTCTGGCTCTCAACCAGCGTGTTGAAGATGTCGATCATCGGGATGCCCGTGCGGATCATGTTGCGGGGGATGATGCGGTTGGCGGGGTTGACGGAGGGGCCGCCGATGTCAATGAGGTTCTGCTCCAGGGCTGGGCCGTTGTCGCGAGGCGTGCCGTTGCCCGTGAAGATGCGTCCCAGCAGGGCTTCCGAGCCCGAGACCCTCATGGGGCGGCCCAGGAAGCGGACCTCGCTGTCCGTGGAGATGCCGCGGCTGCCCGCGAAAACCTGGAGGTAAACCTTCTGCTTGTCCAGTCGGATGACCTGCGCCAGCGATGTGCCGCGCGTGGTTTTCACCTCTGCAAGCTCGCCGTTCGCCACATTCTCTGCCTCGACGGTGATGACGTTGCCGCTGATCTGGATGATTCGGTTGTAGATCTTTTTCATAATATGTCGTGACTATGTGGATGAAATGAACTTATCAGGCGTCGGCAAGCATCTTGTCAATCCGCGCTTCGGCTTCATTGAAACCGACGGACTGCCAGGGGGTGTAGTTCCAATCGAGGAACTCCTGCTGGAGCTTCAGGAAGTAGGTGCGGGCCTGGGACTTGTCCTCGAAATCGAACTTCTTGTCCAGAACGGTGAGGAGCTTGTTGAATGTGTACTCCTGGCGTTCGGCTCCGCATGCGCTATCGACCTTGTCGAAGGTGTTCTGCTGGAGATAGACGCGGTCGATGAACTCGCTCTTCAGGTAGAGGATGAAGTCGGAGGTGGGGGTACCTTCCTCGCCGACGACCTTCATCATCTGGTTGACCTCGTTGCCCTCGCGCAGGATGGCCTTCGCCTTCGCGACCTTGGCGGTTGAGACGATGCTGGGGTACTTGCTCCAGCTGTCCAGCGGGTGGATGGAGGGGTAGCGGCGCGCATTGGCGCGGTCGCGTGAAAGCGCGAGGAAGCAGCCGACGACCTTGGTTGTAGCCTGGGTGACAGGCTCCTCAAAGTTGCCGCCCGCAGGGCTGACTGCCCCGCAGATGGTGATGGAGCCATGCTTGCCGTCCTTCAATTTGACCAATCCTGCGCGCTCGTAGAAGCTGGCGACCAGCGATTCGAGGTAGGCGGGGAAGGCCTCTTCGCCAGGGATTTCCTCCAGGCGTCCCGATTCCTCGCGGAGGGCCTGCGCCCAGCGGGAGGTGGAGTCCGCCAAGAGCAGGACGTCAAGCCCCATCTGGCGGTAGTATTCGGCCAATGTCACGCTTGTGTAGATGGAGGCTTCGCGGGCCGCCACGGGCATGGAACTGGTGTTGCAGATGATGATGGTGCGGTCGATGAGGTGGCGTCCCGTGCGAGGGTCGTCCAGATGCGGGAACTCGCGGAGGATTTCCACGACTTCACCCGCGCGCTCGCCGCACGCCGCGACGATGACGACATCGACTTCAGAGCGCTGGGAAAGTGCGTGCTGAAGGACGGTCTTGCCAGCTCCGAACGGTCCAGGCGTGCAGAAGGTGCCGCCCTTCGCCACGGGGAAGAAGGAGTCGATGATGCGCACCTGCGTTACCAGCGGGTCCTTTGGGAAAAGCCTTTCGCTGTAGCACTTGATGGGGACTTTGACAGGCCAGGTCTGTACCATCGTGATGTCTCGTGTCTCCTCGCCGTTGGTGGCCTTGGCGACGACGGTCGTGACATTGAAATTGCCATCGCCGATGATTTCGGTGATGGTCCATTCGCCAGGCCAGGCGAAGGGCACCATGATGCGGTGGTCGAAGATGCCCTCAGGCACGGTGCCGACGGTGTCGCCAGCCTTCAGCACATCGCCGACCTTGGCGACAGGTGTGTATTGCCACAGCTTTTCGCGGTCGAGCGGGGTGACATAGAGGCCGCGCTTGAGGAAGTAGCCCGCCTGTTGCGCCAGCTGCGGCAGCGGGTTCTGGAGGCCGTCATAGACCTGTGTGAGAAGACCAGGCCCCAGCTCGACGGAGAGCAGGCTGCCCGAGAACTCGACTTTGTTCCCGACCTTCACGCCCGAGGTGCTTTCAAACACCTGCAAGTCCGCTTCGCGCCCGCGGACGCGAATGACCTCGGACTTGAGCCTTTCATTGCCCTCCGTTATGACGAACGCAACTTCGTTCTGGATGACGCTTTCATCGAATGCAACGCTGACGAGGTTGCCGTTTACTCCTGTGACAGTGCCTGTTTTAAAGGTTTCGCTCATAACTGACTTGTTTCCGAATGATATGTAAGGTGTGTTTTTTGCAGAGGGAGATGAAATCATGCTTGCTCTTCGCTGCGGGCGTCCCGTGCCTTCTGGAGGCCAGCCTCCATCAGGACCTTGAAAGCCTCCTGCCCTTTGGCAAGCTGTCGCGAGGCCTGCTTTTCCAGAAGCAGCAGCTTCAATGCGTAGATTTCAAGGAGGGAGTCATCGTAGTAGTGTGCGGCGGCGAGCCCATCCAGGAACTTCCAGCGGAAGAGGTCAAGTGCGTTTTCCCGTTCAAGCGGGGAGGCGATGGCCATGATTTCCTCAAGGCGCTTGGAGTCGCCTGGGGAGAGGTGGGTGGTTTCATGGCGAGTGAAGACAACGTTCTGGCGGCGCAATTTTGCCTTCCTGAACTCGGCGACGGTGTTCCGCACGAAGGCTTCGAAGTCAAGCCACTGGCGCGCGATGAGGCTTTGAGGCTCATCCGACGGGAGAAGCTGGAGCTGGGCGAGCTTCTGCGCATAGTCGCCACCTATGTTTTCTGAACATTTCTCCATGAAACTGGCGTAGCTCAACGGCGCCTTTTCCGACCAGCGCAAGGTCGGCAGCGAGGAGATGAAGTAGAAGAGGTCAGCTGGCATTCTCAAGCACCCGTGGCGGTTCAGTCTGTGATGATGGCTGCGAGCTTGGGCCCAAGACCTGCGGCGACGGTTTCCGCCAGGGCCTTGTCCGAAAAGTCATAGACGATGCCCGACTGCTTGAAGAGCAGCTTGAAACCGCCTGCGACGGCGGGCGACGGTGCGAGTGTGACGTTTGCCTGCAACTCCTTGCCAAGCTGTGTCTTGAGGGCTTCTTCAACTATGGATATATCATCGTGGTTGAGGAGGATTTTTAAGTCGTCTGTCTTCCCGTCGTTCTGGATGAAGCCCGCGATGAGCTTGGCGATGATGTCCGCCAATGCCTTGGGTTCCATGCTGCTCTTCATCATAGATTCTGCCGCCTGGCTAACCCGTTTTTCCAATTCTGCGCGCAGGGAGAGAAGTACATCGCGGGAGGCCTGCTTCAAGGCCTCCTCGCCCTTCTGATGGAGCATGGAGGCCTCCTTTTTCGCGGCCTCCACAATGGCTGCGGCCTCGGCCTTCGCCTGGCGAACCGTCTCATCCGCCTCGGCTTTTGCCTGTGCGAGGATTTTACCCTTCTCCTCATCCGCCTTTTTCAGCTCATCCTCTGTTATCTTGTCTAGCAGTGCTTGCAGTTCGTCAGCCAGTCTGATGTTCCCTGATTGTGTTGAAATAAATGAAATCCTAACATGTAATATAACTACTGAAAAGCAAAAGGCAATTCAAATAGGGCTATTTTTTATGGATAGAGGCTGGTACACAAGCCTTACGTTTGAAGGGGGCGCACCACCCTACTGCAAAGTATCTACCCCATGTGTACGCCCGTCTGGATGACGTCCACCAGGAGGTCGGGGCGGAGGGCTTTGACAGTCGGGACATCAGGGGAGCGTGCGATGACGTTGGAGATGTTGGAGTTCGTCAGGCCGCCAGGTATGCAGATGCCGTTGCGCGTGTTGGTGGTGACGTTGGAGATGTTGATGTTGAAAAGCGACTGTTCCTGCTGGTTGCCATAGGGGTGGCCAGGCTCTCCGATGATGCCTGGCCTGCCGCCAACCATGATTGCGCAGTTGCCGTGGAAATCGTCTGGCGATGTATCGACGATGTTGTTGATGGCGACGTTGCGTATTTCCGCGCCGTCGGTTGCATTGAGGCGGATGAGGCAGCAACCGCCTGCAGGAGAAGCGAGGACGTTGCTGATGATGACGTTGCGGATGCCCTTTTCGCGTTTATCCCAGTCGTTGCACAGGATTTGCGTGCTGCCCAATTCGCCCCCCTTGCGCACTCTAAATCGCGATGCAAAAGCGCTTAGGGCAATGACATCGTCCCCTGTTGTGCCCGTGATGTCGGAGATGATGACGTCGTGGCAGCCGTTTCGGAGATTGATGCCGTCCTGATTTTCGATGTTGTGTTCCGCTCCGTCGATGACGCGCGTCATGCATGCCTTGAACTCGATGTGGTTCAGATGGGCGAACGAGCACGCCTCCAGCGAAATCGCCCATGCATGTTGCTCGATGATACGGATGTTTTCGATGGAGAGGTGGTTGACCTTCGCCATGAGGATGCCGATGTTCCGCCAGTCGCCGATTGGCGTCTTGCCTTCGACAAGCGCATCAGTCCCGTATGAGTGGCGGTGGAGGTCGTCGAAAGTCGGATTCGGTGAACCAGAGAAGTTTTTGGGGCAGGGGCAGGCGAGGGTTTTGGAGGCGTCACCCGTAGAACGCGGGTGGTCCGCCCCTTCAAGCACGCTATTGCCGATGCCTTTGATGTGGATGTTTTCGGCTGGATAAGGTTCTTCAATGCCAAGTCCGCAGTTTGCGCTGCGGAAGAAGTTGTCACGGCACTTGTCCGATAGCTTGATCTTGCAATCCTGCAGGATGACGGTTGTGTTGGAAGGCAGGAGGATGGCACGGTCAAGCAGCCACCAGGTGCGCTCAGGCTCGATTTTCGAAACACGTTGTGGAATGACGACGGTGTTGCCTTCGCATTCGCGAATGGCGGCCTCGATGCGTTCGTTGTCGGTAAGGCCTGGGTAGTCGTTGGCGGTTTTCATGGCCTGCTTGAAGATTGGCGTTCAGAACCTTTTATAACCGCTCGAGGGCTTTGGTGAGGACTTCTCCAATGCCATCGTGGATGACGAGGTCGGCATCGTCATCCATGTCGGTCTCCATCTTGTTGATGATGACGAACTTGGCTAA
>JAFTAC010000548.1 GCA_017458805.1 Victivallales bacterium
CGTGAACTGTTCCTGACTCCAAAGGACTTCTGGCGTTGGATGGATCGCTGGAGCCAGGAGCCTGGACGCATCGTGGAGCACAACTCGCAAAAGGGGATGGAGACGCTGGACATCGGCGTGCCCAAGGGGCTGGCCGTGCGTCTCTTCGACCATGGCTCATTCGTGCGGGTAGTTCTTCTGGTTGTGATGGAAAACGGAAAAGAGTACCATTACAAGGACTTGATGCAGATGATGATTGACGACCCGTCGAGATGCGTGGTGAAGAACAGGCTTTCCAGTTTCAACTCGCCAGTCTCCTCTGAAACGCTTTCCCGTTACTTCGGGAAAGCATCGGTGGACATCCTGCGCGGCGAAGTTTGCACCAGGCTTCCCATCATGCTGGAAGGCCACCTGGAACTGCTTCAGCCCAATCCAAGCCTGCAAATCATGGAGGCTGATGCCCCCAAATGCGCTGTTTTCGCCCATTGTCAAGACGGCTATTTTCATCTGAACTTGCAGATGGTTCAGAACAATGGTGCCCTGCTTGAGGGGATGCTCGACAAGGAAGGCACCTTCAGAAAGCTGGATTGCGTCAAGGGCAGGTTTGTCCTGTTTTCCTTTACGGTTAATGGGATACAGGGGATGAAGGAGAAACTGGCGCAATTCATCTCGGAGACAGGCGGCCAGAGCCAGAACGGCGATTATAGCCTCAAGGCAGACACGGAAAACGCCGCAAAACTGCGGAATTTCTGGAGGCAGCTGCCGCGTGAAGTCGTCAAGCGCAGCGATGAAAACACGCGTGGTCTGCTGGAACGCAACTCCCGCAAGGCGACTGTGGAACTATCCATGCGCGGAGTCGGCAAGCTGGTGGAGATTTCCGCCAGTTGCCGCTCGGGCAACGCCTTCATCCCGTTTGACACCATCCGCAGGGCTGCCCGAATGAACACGACCATCGTGCAGAACAGTCGCGGCCAGTGGCTGGACATCGACCCTGATTCCTTTAATGAGGCCCTCAAGGCACTTGCGGAAAACGGCATTGACGAAACGCAGGGGCTTTTGCTGCCTGACAAGGCCGCCAATGTGATGGCGCACTTGGGAGCCCTGGGGATGCTCCAACTGGAGGACCGCTCCGTCAGTTTTGCGCAGCGTCTGGCCAGGCAGACGACGCCTGATGTGCCCCCGATTGATGGCGGCATGGCTGCCATTCTGCGCCCCTATCAGCGCATCGGCACACAGTTTCTGCTGGAGCGCAGCCGCTTTGGCGTTGGCGCGATTCTGGCGGATGACATGGGGCTGGGCAAGACCCTGGAGGTTCTGGCCATGCTGGATGCCTGGCGGCGGGCTGCCAAGGGCAAACGGTTCCGTGCCCTCGTGGTGGCGCCCGCTTCCGTCGTGCCTGTCTGGGTGCAGCAAAGTGCGTTGTTCTGCAAGAATATGAAAACTGTGGCAATGGTGGGACATTCCTATACCCGCGAGAAGGTTCTTGCGCGTGAGGATGTAGATTTGCTGGTTACGCATTATGGACTGGTACGCAGCGATGTCGCACAGCTTTCGAAGATTGCCTTTGACTTTGTGGTTCTGGATGAGGCGCAGGCCATCAAGAACCCTGATGCACAGGTCAGCAATGCCGTGCGTGCTTTGGAGGCTGGCTGCCGCATGGCATTGACGGGCACGCCCCTTGAAAACAGCATCAGCGACTTGTGGTCCATTATGGACTTCATCAACCCAGGCCTGCTGGGCGAGCGGGAGGATTTCCTCGCCCGCTACGGAAGTGCCAGCGGCAAAGTGCTGGTCACACGCCGACTGAACATGCTGATGATACGCCGCACCAAGGAGATGGTGGCACCTGAACTGCCACCGAAGACAGAGGAGTTGCTGACGGTCGAAATGTCGCCCGAAATGCGGAAGGCCTACAACAAGGAGGTTGCAAGGGCACGACTTACAGCCGAAACCTACAGTGCCGTGAACATCCTTGCCGCCATCACGCGGCTGCGAATGTTCTGCTGTGCGCCTGAACTGCTGGATGGCATTCAGGAGACACTAGCCTCGCCCAAGGTCGAGATGCTGATGGAACGGCTGGACGAGCTCCTTGGAAGCGGACACTCCGTGCTGGTATTCAGCCAGTTCACCAGCATGCTGAAACTGATAAAGGATGAGCTTGAAAAGGCGAAGGTCAACCATCGCATGATAACAGGCGAGGTCGCTGTTGAAAAGCGTGCGCGCATCGTGCAGGAGTTTGAGCAGGACCCGAATCCGTCCGTCTTCCTGCTGAGTCTGAAGGCGGCAGGCACGGGACTGACCCTCACAAAGGCGGACTACGTCTTTCTCTTTGACCCCTGGTGGAATCCCGCCGTGGAGAACCAGGCCATCGACCGCACGCACCGCATTGGCCAGGACAAGCCCGTTTTCGCCTACCGCCTCATCGTCAAGGATTCCATTGAGGAGAAGGTCCTTCAAATCGTGGAAGCCAAACACCAGCTCTTCGCCGAAGTCATCGACAACGTTGACGCCAGCGGCAACGACTCGCGACTCACTCTGGAGGAGCTCCGCAGCCTGCTTGGGTAATACAGCGCGCTCTGACGGAGCCCGCTGTCAGGACGACGGGCGGCACACATGGGGGATGAAGCTGGGGCACACCTGGGGGATAAAGCCAGCGGCCTGCCTGGGGGATTTTCCCAGGCGTTCCACTCGTCATCCTGACCTCGCCCTCTAGAGGGCGAGGGAATTCAACAGAGGGCGGGGTATAACAAAAAGGAAAGAACCGATGAAAAAGATATTCAAATGTGCCCGCTGCGGCAACTGTTGCCGCTGGGAGGGAGTCGTGCATGTGCGCGAAAGCGAGCTGAAGCCCATCGCGGAGTACCTCGGTGTCAGCGTTGCGGAACTCATCGACAAATATACGCGGCTTTCCGACGACCGCAAAGGGCTGGTTTATATAGACCATCCAGATGGTTCCTGCATCTTTCTGGATGAGAACAACCTCTGCACCAACAACCCCGTGAAGCCCGCGCAATGCACGAGCTTCCCGTATGACTGGAATGTCCCCGAAGACCACCAGGCACTCTGCCAGGGGCGTTGGGTGGAGGAGGAAGAACGCAAATCAGAGGTTGGGCTGGTGCATGTGCTGGGGCATCCCGCATTGCCTTTGGATATCGCCAAGGCCCCTGCCGATGCGCAGCTTTTCAACTGCCACAACTTCTGCCAGATGCTCTCCTACCTGGGCATCCCATTCATCTACTACGGTGTGCCTGGCTCTGTGGTGCCCGAGGGCGGTCGCATTGTCTCCACAGGCAAGCCGACAGGACGCTGGAAATATGGAAATGCCTGGCACAAAACCTACAACGCAAGGCTGAACAAGCTGCTGAAAAAGAATGTCGTGGAGATAGATAAGCCTCAAATCATAGCCTCCATGTATGGGGCCAGCCAGTCGGACATCGAGGATTTCGGGCTGCCCGTCGTGGAGCCGATGGTGGGGTATGACCACTGCTGGGCGCCGTACCGCGTCTTCCCCTCCTATGCGCAGCAGAACATCATCTACACCCTGCAGGCGAAATACACGTGGGCGACGCGCTACTTCGACGCTGTCATCCCGCATTTTGTCGAGCCAGAGAACTATTTCATCCACTGGTGGCATGAGGACTACCTGCTGTATCTGGGGCGGAACGCCTCGGACAAGGGGATTGACTTGGCACGGCAAGTCGCTCGGGATGCAGGGCTGGAGCTGAAGGAGATCCATGATGGGGTTAGTGGACGCGAAAAGACGCTGCTGCTTTCCCGTGCAAAGGCGGTTCTGATGCCGACGATTTACCCCGAACCCTTCGGCTATGTGGCAATTGAGGCACAGATGTGCGGCACACCGGTTCTGACCACCGACTGGGGGGCCTTCCCTGAAACTGTCATCAATGGAAAGACGGGATTCCGATGCCGCACCGCCGCTGAATTCGCGAAGGCACTGGAATTGGTGGACGGTCTAGACAGGCTTGCCATCCGAAAATCCGCCATTGAACGGTTCAGTTTGGAAAAAAACGCACATTTTTTTGAAAGATATTTCCTTTTCGTGTGGAATGTTCACAAAAATGGTGGATATTATAGTAGTAATGCAATTGGTCCTGGTTTTTCAGTTCAGGAAGACCGGGCGGTTTTAAACAAGGAGAATCAAAATGGCTAAACGTGCAAGCAACGATTTCATGGACAGCCTTTTCGCGGCTGACGAAAACAAACCCCGCAGACGCCGTGTGGCGGCCCCCGCAAATGCACCTGCTGGCGGAGCCTCCGGCCCCACGATGGCTGGCGGTCCCTCTGGCCCTGCGATGGCGGGCGGTCCCTCTGGCCCTGCGATGGCGGGCGGTCCCTCTGGCCCTGCGATGTCCGGCGGTCTGAACGCCACGGGCAAATCCGCACCTGCGAAACGCCGCAAACGCCTGAGCAAGGGTGATTTGGATGCGCTTTACGGCTGATAACAGCAAGGCTCCGGGGCTTAATGCCTCGGAGTAGTCTTTAATCATTTGAGGCAATTATGAAACGAGCATTACTTATGTTGTTTGTAGCCGCGATGGCGATGGCTGGCGAATATGCCTGTACGTTCACGGAAGGTGGTTGGAACAAGGAGGACTGGATTCTGATGAAGAGCCCCCGCTGGGACTACATCGGCGGCTGGGTGCAAAAGGACGGCTACATCCAGAACCAGGTCTCCGACGAGAAGTTGCCAGGCGAGCAGCTTCAGCGTGAGACTAATTACAGCAGCATGGTCTATAAGGAGCCCGCGCCTGGAAACGCAACCATTTCCGCCACAACGCTTTTCGAGTACAAGATGGCGCCTCTGATTGTGCTGGCCAACTCGATTGACAAGAACGCGAATGGTAATCCGCAGTATGCGGAGCACTGGGAAATCGTGCTTTTCAACGAAGGCCTGAATGTCTGGCACCACCAGATTGTGGATGGAAAGCCCTACTGGCGCAAGGCCGCCTTTGTGAACATCCCCTTCGAGGCGAACAAGAAATACACGCTTGTGGCGCAGGTGCAGTTCACCAGCAAGTGCCCCATTCTGACCGTTTCCTGCAATGACGTCAAGTTCGGCTGCATGATTCCTGAACTGAAGCGCGGCTTTTACGCAGGCATCACGGGCTGCGAGGGCATCAACCGCTTCTACGACTTCAAGCTGGTCATCAAATAGGCATTCCTCTTTTTCGCCAGCTCATTATAAAGCTGAATGTTTCATCTGAATCCCATAACCATTCGTCGCCTGAAGCGATTCAGGGGGCATAAGCGGGCATTCTGGTCGCTGGTGTGCCTGCTGGTACTCTATGGCGTGAGCCTCTGCTCGGAGTTGCTCTGCAACAGCGTGCCGCTCGTAGTGCGCCACAAGGGGAATTTCTACTTTCCCGTATTTCGCTTCTATCCCGACAACGAGTTCACGGGCAGCGGGCTAAACACACGTCCCGACTATCGGAAGCTCCAGAAGAGTTCTGCCTTCGCCGAAGGTGGTTCCTGGATGCTCTGGCCTCTTATTGCCACAGGTCCCAATGACATCCTCTCGCCCGACGAGTTGTCCGATTCCTTGCGAATCACCTGCCGTCTGGAGCCCGTGCCGATGGTCTGCGGCGTCAGCCTCGACCACGACGGTGCCATCACACGTTTTCAGGGAGCGGAAAACCTTATCGGCGAAACCGAGTGGAAGGGGCGGAAGTTGGAGGTGTTCTGGGAACTGCCCTCTGCACTTGCCGAGCAGCTCAAGCTGCGTTTTGGCAACGAGGGTGCACAGGCGTTCAGCGTGGAGTGCAAAGGCAGAGGGGAGATACCAGCGGCGACCATCTCCCTGCTGGCGTACTCCAAGCGACCACGTGCCCCCCGCGAGGTGCGATTGACTATCCGCGCTGTGGACAGCAACGCCAAATCCTACAGCTGGCTCTTTGAGCAGGAGAGCACGGCACCGCTGAACAAGTCAGAGGAGTTCGCAGCATTGGAAGCCACCGTGCGCGAGCAACTGCTGACAGCCGTCCGCAATGCATCAAATGGTCCGCAGAACGGCAACCTTGCAATCGCGGCGCGCCCCTACACCTACAGCGTGGAACGGGAAAGCGTGCGCTTCCCCTTCCGTCCCGTGCGCAGGCACTGGTTTGGTCTCGACAATGCGGGGCGCGACATTCTGGTGCGGCTTCTCTATGCGCTGCGCACGTCATTGAGTTTCGGTCTGATACTGGTCGTCTGCTCCATGACGGTTGGCTCCCTGCTGGGGCTCACGCAGGGCTATCTGGGTGGTTGGATTGATTTGGGCGGACAGCGCCTCATTGAAATCTGGAGCGCACTGCCTTTTCTCTACATTGTGATACTCATGGGATCCATCTACGGTCCTGGCTTCTGGCTGATGATTTTCTGCTATGCCCTCTTCAACTGGATTGGCATCTCCTACTATATGCGGGCGGAGATGCTGCGGCTGCGCAAACTGGCATTTGTTGAGGCTGCCCGCTGCCTGGGGCTGCCCGCATGGCGCATCGTGCTGAAGCACGTGCTGCCAAATGCGCTGGTGCCCATCATCACTTTCTTCCCCTTCTCGCTGGTAGGCGCCATCGGTTCGCTGGCTGCCCTGGACTACCTCGGCTTCGGCCTGCCGCCGCCAACCGCCAGCATCGGCCAGCTTCTTCAGCAGGCGCAGAGCCAGCGGTGGGCGTGGTGGCTCATCCTCTACCCTTCTGCAACCCTCTTCCTCGTCATGCTCCTCGGCGTGTTCGTCGGCGAAGGTATCCGCGATGCCTTCGACCCGCGCACCCAGGGACGTATGGAATGACAGTGGTAACGACGGCGCCCCCTCCGTCGTTACCCTCTCTCGCCAATTTCTATATGCTATTATGCTTTTTTTCTTATTGGTAGCTATAAAAAAGTTTTCAACAAGCTTGACATTTGCATTTTTGCATATATAGTTATGCCAATGGCATAAAAAATATACCATTGGTATGATTGTTTTTTGAGATACCCCCTAACGCAAACACATTTTTAACCCCAAAACTTGGAGAAAGAGAAATGGCGAAAACGAATGTTGAGAAGCTGGCCATCCTGGGTGGCCCGAAGTCTGTCACGAAGCCTGCTGGCGACCTGTTCACCTGGCCGATCATCACGAAGGAAGATGAGGATGCGGTTCTGGAAGTTCTGCGCCGCGGAGCCATGAGCGGCACCGATGTGACGAAGCAGTTTGAAGCCGAGTTCAAGGAATGGATGGGCACGAGCTATGCGCTGGGCTATCCGAGCGGCACTGAATCCCTCCGCGCTGCCATGTGGGCCTGCGGCGTCGGCCTCGGCGATGAAATCATCTGCCCGAGCATGACCTACTGGGCCAGCGGTCTGCCCGCCCTGCAGCTGGGCGCCTCCATCAACTTCGCGGACATCGAGCCCAAGACCCTCTGCATCGACCCGAAGGACATCGAGCACCGCATCTGCAAGAAGACGAAGGCCATTGTCGTCGTCCACTATGCAGGCCATCCCTGCGACATGGATCCCATCATGGCCATCGCGAAGAAACACAAAGTCAAAGTCATTGAAGACGTTTCGCACGCTCAGGGCGGTCTCTACAAGGGCCGCATGCTGGGCACCATCGGTGACATCGGCGCGATGTCCCTGATGTCCGGCAAGAGCCTTGCCATCGGCGAAGCTGGCATCATCGTGACGAACGACAGCATGCTCTACCAGCGCTGCATCGCCTACGGCCACTACGAGCGCACTGGCATGGCCAGCAACTACAATGCCGTTGACAAGCAGGTCACCGACCCGCAGCTGGCTAAGTTCGCGGGTCTGCCGATTGGCGGCTTCAAGCACCGCATGCACCAGCTCTCCTCCGCCTGTGGCCGCGTCCAGCTCAAGCACTATCCGGACCGCATGGCCGTCATCCAGAAGGCGATGAACTACTTCTGGGATGCCCTGGCCGACATCAAGGGGCTGGATTCGATGCGTCCGAAGTGGGAAAATTCCACAAAGGGCGGCTGGTATGCCTGCAAGGGCTACTATGATCCCAAGGCGTTCGGCGGCCTGCCTCTTGCCAAGTTCGCCGAAGCCGTCGTGGCGGAAGGCTCCATCTGCGCGCCTGGCACGAACTTCCCGCTGCACCTGCATCCGCTGCTGCAGGAAGGCGACGTCATCGGCGCAGGCAAGCCTGCCCTGACGATGTCCGGCCGCGACCTGCGCCAGAAGGAAGGCTCGCTGCCCGTCTGCGAGAGCATCAAACTCCATGCCTTCGGCATTCCGTGGTTCAAGCACTTCTACCAAGCTCAGATTGACGAGCACATCAAGGCCTACCGCAAGGTTGCCGAGCAGTACAAGAAGCTGTTGAAGTGTATTGTCAATGAAACGGCCTGGTGCAAAAACGCGCCAGGCCCCACCCTCATTTCAAGGAGAAAAAGAACAATGGCAGATTTAGCGATATTTGGCGGACCGAAGGTTCGCACGACTCCGTTCCCCGCAAGGGCGCTCATCGGTGTCGAGGAAAAGGCGGCTGTCGATGCCCTGTTTGACAAGGCGATTGAAACTGGCAACGCATTCGGCTACAACGGTCCTGCTGAACAGCAGTACGAAAAGGACTTCGCCGCCTACTGCGGCGGCGGCTTCGCGGATGCCGTGAACTCGGGCTCCAACGCACTCTTCTGTGCCCTTGGTGCTCTGGATCTGGATCCCTTCAGCGAAGTCATCGTCCCCCCGATCACCGACCCAGGTGGCGTGATGCCCGTCGTGATGATTGGCTGCATCCCCGTCTTCGCGGATGCCGACCCGCGCACCTACAACACCTACGCCGACGCTGTCGCAGCTCGTATCACCGAGCGCACGCGCGCCATCGTCGTGGCGCACATCTCTGGCGACGCCGTTGACATGGACCCCATCATGGCACTGGCCGCCAAGCACAACCTCTATGTCGTCGAAGACTGCGCACAGGCTCACGGCACCTATTACAAGGGCCGCCTCTGCGGCACCATCGGCCACATCGCCTCCTTCTCCACCATGTTTGGCAAACACCACTGCACGGGTGGACAGGGTGGCGTGGTCTTCACCAAGGACGAGAAGCTGCACTTTGAAGGCCGTCGTTTCGCCGACCGCGGCAAACCCTTCGGCCTGACTGGCACCAACGGCAACGTCCGCGGCGCCATCAACTGCAACCTGAACGACCTCTCTGCCACCATCGGCAGCGTCCAGCTGACGAAGCTTCCAGGCATCATCGCCCGTCGCCGCGCCGTTGGCGAAGGCGTGAAGGCCGCCATGGCGAACAACCCCGTCGTGAAGGTTGGCTGGCAGGTTCCCGACAGCTCCTCCTGCTACTGGTTCCTGCGCATGACCGTCTATCCCGACGCGATGAAATGCACGAAGGATGAGTTCTGCAAGGCCCTCGTTGCCGAAGGTCTGCCTGTGAACCCCTCCTACCGCCACATCCAGTGCGAGGCGGACTGGTTCATCAACCAGCACGTCTTCGGCAAGACTGGCTATCCCTGGCAGTGCGCCGAATACAAGGGGCCGAAGCACCCGAAGTACGATATGCCCAATGCCATCTTCGCGGCGGACACGAACTTCAACATCTCCATCAACGAATCCTGCGGCGAACAGGAAACCAAGGACATCATCGACGCCCTCAACAAGGTTTCCGAATACTACGCGAAGTAAGACACGGCGCGTGACTGAACTTGCGCATCTTTACGCATCTAGCGTGCCAGCAGCATCCTGAGTGCATGGCGCAAGCCATGCACAGTATGAACAAAAGGGGCTGTTGCAAAACTTCATGAAAACATCTTCTTCCGCTTGTTTTTCACGCGGAAGACGATGAATCTTCCTACAGGGTCAAAAGACCCTGGCTACAGTTTTGCAACAGCCCCCTTTTGGGTGATAACCATGCAGAAAAAGACAGAAGAGGTTTTGAACAAGCTGGAGGACTACATTGTAAACGGCAATGTGGGGGCCTCTGGCTTTCTGCCTTCGGAGCGTGATCTGTGCAAGGAGTTCAGCATCGGGCGCGGTGCGCTGCGCGCAGTGTTTGACGAACTGATACGGCGCAAGCGCATCTGCCACATCCCCGGCAAGGGGATGAAACTGGTCTTCCAGGAAGGGGAGTCTCCAGTTTTCCGCAAGTACATTCTGGTCATGCCTGCCATTGGTGCACGGACAGGCGAGATAGGCAACATTCTGTGCGGGGCGGCGTCGGCGGCAGCCGAACACAATGCCCAGCTGCTGCTTTTCTTCAACAAGGACGACTTTGTGGGAAGCCAACTGGCAGCGTTGCTGGCCGACGGCAGCTGCGATGGCGTTATCTACCTGGACCGTTTCCCGAAGGCAATCAGCGACGCGATGGAGAGCACGACCTTGCGCTATGTCGTGGCAAATCTGGAGCAAGGCGGGAACATCCCCTCTGTGCGTGTGGATTTGCGCGGCGTCGGTCGCATGGCTGGGCGCTATCTTGTGGAGCACGGCTATCGCCATGTCGGATTCATAGGCGGCGGCCCCAATCCCTTCATCTATACGGAGATGATGGCTGGTCTGAAGGGGGCTTTGGCAGAAGACGACCTTGTGCCAACGAAGGAACTGTGCGTCCTCTTCAGGGATTCCTATATCCCAACGGATGGTGACCGGGCCGCTGAGAGCATTATTGCCAATGCGCTTCGCTACAAGGGGGAGTGCGCCATCTTTGCAGGGCGCGACCATTGGGCAAAACGGCTTTGGGAGGCTGCCAACAGGCAGAACCTTCGCATACCCGAGGACCTCTCCATCATCGGCTATGACAATGTCTCCTGGCCCGATGGACGCTATATGGGGCTGACCACCATCGAGCAGCCAACTTTCAAAATCGGCGAAACGGCGCTGGAGCTGTTGAACACCTCCGCAGAGTCCATGCAGCCCGTTGGCAGCGCCCTCATCCAGGGAACTCTTGTTGAACGCAACAGCGTGAAATAATAGGAAAAGACATGCGATTTTTGTTTTATCTGATGCCTGGTCTCGTCGATATGATTATCGGCGTGTTTTTCTTTGTGAGTGCGAAACGGATGGCCAACAGCGGGGCGAATTCCTATATGATTGCGCTGACGATGACCATCTGGGCGGTCTTCTATGCTGTGACATCGTACCTGATGGGCTACATCCAGAACCGCCGAAACGCAGTGAAACTGCTGTATGGAAGTCTGGCGGTGCTTTACGTGTCGTTGCTGGGACTGATGCTCTTCAGCAACCTGCACCTGCAGTATCTGTTTCTGGTTGGAACGGGCATCGGCTGCGCAATGTTCTTCTGCCCCTTCCAGGTGGTGAGCGGACTGTTCGGCAAGACCGTCTATGATTTGAAGTCCATCGCGAGGAACACGGGCATCTACACCTTCAGCTGGAGCCTCGGGATGGCAATGGGCCCCTTTGCATCGGGGTTTGTCTGGGGGCTGTTCAACGAGGCGAATGGCTGGCGCTACTGCTATGGCATCACGATTCTGCTGCTGACCATCGTGCTTGCCTGCAATGCGGTTCTGGCGCGCTTTGTGAAGCGTCGCCTGGTGGAGGTTGGTGAGGACAAGGAGACCAGCATCGACTTTGAAAAGGAGATTCCCAAAGAGCAGAGGAAACTACCTGACCTGATGGTGACAGCATGGATTTTCCAGGCGATTGGCTATATCGTCATTGCGATGATGCGCACCTATCTGCCCGACTACTGCACGAAGGAGCTGCAGATGAGCACGGTCCACCAGGGGATTGTGATTGCCATCATCAGCTTTGCGCAGGCGGGGACAGGCTTCGTCTGCCAGTGGGCGAGACGCTGGCCCTACCGCCCCTGGATTCCTGGTGGCGTTGCCCTGCTGGCGTGCCTTGCCTTCGTGATCTTTGCGTTCACGGGCGACTGGCGCTGCTATGCGTTGGGGGCTCTCTGCCTGGGAGCTTTCTCGGGGGTGTTCTGCTTCCTGGCGACCTTCCATGGTCTGATGAACCCGACAAAGAGTGCACGCTACATCGCCGTCAACGAGACGATTGTGGGGTTGGGCTCCATGTTTGCTCCACTGCTGGGCGGGCTTCTGGCCTCCACTGGCAACCCTGTCATTCCCTTCTACTTCTGTATCATAGCACTTCTTGTTGCTGGAGCTGCTTACGCGAAGGGGACTTCTGCCGTACGAGTTAATGGCTAAAATGTGACTTGAACAAAGAAAAAGGATGAAGTCACTTGATTTTTGTTTGAAAAGCGTTAATTTATAGCTAACACTTTTATTGAGGAGAAGCTATATGTTAACAGATTTTCTTAGTTCACAAACGAAGGCAGTCATCCTTACACGGCTGTTTTGTCCTGATAATCCAAAATATCACTTGCGGCAATTGGCTCGTGACGGTGGCCTCTCGGCACCTGGACTGCTGAAGGAATTAAACCACTTTCATCAGTTGAGACTTGTATGCAAGGAGGAGAAAAGCGGGTACACAGATTTCTTTGCAAACAAGGAATCGCCATTGTTTCCTGTACTATGTGAGCTAGTGGACAAGATGGAAGGGGTTTATGGTAAGATAAGGAGAATGTTGAGGCCACTCAACACTGATTGCATTTTCATTTTCGGCTCGGAAGCCTCTGGATTAGCTCGACCTGACAGCGATATTGATATCTTTATTATTGGTTCCTGTACTCTGATGGAAATCAGCAAGGCTCTTTTGCCAGCAGCTGATTTGACTAGCAGAGAAATCAATCCAGTTCTTTATTCGCCAGGTAGTTTTCGAGACAAATGCAAGGTAAACAACCATTTTGTACAGACAGTCCTGAAATCTCCCATTATATTTCTAAAAGGAGGCAGACATGAGCTTGAAAGGCTGGTTGGATAATGGATGGCTGATGCCACATCAGAATGTAGAAGTTAAGCATTATTTAGCGATTGCTCTGTTTCCCAAGGGTAGGTTTCAAAAGCCGCGGAGCGGCGCAATCGCCCCAGCGGGGCGA
>JAFTAC010000549.1 GCA_017458805.1 Victivallales bacterium
AACCAGGAGACCAGCCTGAACACCAGCCAGCTCTCCGTCGAGCAGAACAAGGCATACTACAACCTCGTCGAGTTCCAGGAGAACAACAACGTCCAGCAGTGCAAGGCGAAACTGGCGCATGCGATTCTGGAGGAGAAGGAGGAGCTGAACACCCCCAACGAGCGGGAGCTGCGCCTGATGGAGATCGAGGAGCAGTTGGCGCGCCTGGATGTACAGGACGCAGAGGAGAACTACCAGCGGGAGCTGCGCATGTTCAACAAGAAGTACATCTCCGCCTCCGCACTCGAACCTTACGAACGGAGTCTTGAGAACGCGAAGGCCACGCTGGAGGAGCTGCTTCTCAAGAACCAGATTACCCGCAAGGGCATTACCGATGAGCGCAAGGTGGAGCTGCGCAAGGCCGTCGAGCGCGCGCAGGCCAACCTGGAGCGCGTCGATTTGCGGCGGAAACGCCGTCTGGAGGACATCCAGGCGCAGATTGATTCCGAGGAGAAGAACATCGCCGTCATCGAGCACAGCATCAAGCAGTCGCAGGAGGAGATTGACGCGGCGACCATCTACGCCCCCACCGACGGCATCTTCAAACTGCTGGCCTATCGTGACTGGACCAGCGGAGGCCTCTACCGCGAGATTGCCGTGGGCGACGAGAAGTGGCGCTTTGACGTCATCGGCCACATCATCGACCCGACTGCCGTGAAGGTGCGTCTGGTCATCAACGAGGCGGACTACCTGTGTTTGAAGGAGGGGATGGAGGTCTCTGTGACCTTCCCCGCCATACCAGACAAGGAGTTCAAGGGAACCGTGAGCCAGTTGGGCGCCATCGGCAAGGACCGTGACCGCATCGACCCCACCATCGGCGGTCGTGGCACCTCCGAGGTGGCCATGTTCAGCGCCACCATCGAGCTGGAAGGCGACGGCACCAGCTTCCACCCAGGCATGTCCGCCCTGATTCGCGTGAGAGTCGATTCAGGCGACGGCCTCTTCATCCCGCGCACAGCCGTCGTGGGGACGGACATCGGCTACGCCGTTTACAAAAAGAGCGGCGGGGCCCCCGAGGTCATCGAGGGACGCTTCTTCAACGACATGCTCTTCAAGGTCGAAAAAGGGCTCAACGCTGGAGATGTCATCTATATACGAAAGACTGTGAGGAAGGAGTAGCCAGGCCGTCCACGGCCTGGCTAAGGCAATTTACGCACGAAAACGATGGAATCAATCATACACATAGACGGCCTGAAGCGGCACTACATGATGGGGGACACCCTGGTCGCCGCGCTGGACGACGTGAAGCTGGACGTGAACCCAGGGGACTTCCTGATGATCGTCGGCAGCAGCGGTTCTGGCAAATCGACCCTGATGCACCTTCTGGGCCTGCTTGACGTGCCCACGGCGGGCATTATGGAAATACGCGGCCAGAGCATGACAGGTTCCAGCGAGGCGAAGCTGTCGTGGATGCGCAACAAGCACATCGGCTTTGTCTTCCAGCAGTTCAACCTGCTCAACGACCTGAATGTCATCGAGAACATCGCTCTGCCACTGGTCTATCGTGGCGTGCCGCGCAAAATCCGCCACGAGCGTGCGAAGGAACTGGCGGTGAAACTGGGGCTGGGCAAGCGTTTCCGCCACCACCCAAAGGAGCTTTCGGGCGGGCAGCTTCAGCGTATCGCCATCGCACGCGCCCTCATCGGCAACCCGGACATCATCCTCGCCGACGAGCCCACTGGCAACCTCGACAGCGCCACCAGCCGCGAAATCATGCAGATCCTCTACGACCTGAATGACCAGGGCCACACCATCATCATGGTGACGCACGACCCGAAGCTTGCCGACATGGGCACCCGCAAGGTGACACTCCTTGACGGACACATCGTGGAGGACGTGCCTGGCAAGCGCAAGAAGCCCGAGAAGACCGTTGAAGAGGAGGGGGCGAACGATGGCCAGCGACACGGCGTCGGCGTCTCCGACTTGGTGCGCATCGGCATCAACGAGGGGCTTCTTGCACACCAGATGCGCACGTTCCTGACGATGCTCGGCATCATCATCGGCATCTCCTCCGTCATCGCCATGTCCTCCTTCTCCCTGGGCAGCAAGCAGAAACAGGCTGACCAGATACGCGCCCTGGGCGCAAACCTCGTGAAGATCGTTGACAAGCAGTTCGAGAACGAGCGTCTTGTCGAGACGCGCGTCGCAGGCTCCCTGGGGCTCTCCCGCGCAGACCTTAATTCTCTGCGAGGCGGCATCCCCGACATCGAGAAGGCCGCATGCGTGCGGGAAATCAAGCTGAACGTCGTCCATTCCCTTGGCGGCCTCTCGCCACGTGTGCTGGGCGTGCAGGGGGACTATCTGGAGGTCAACAACCTCTCGCTTGCCGAGGGGCGCTTCTTCGACGGGAAGGACTGGGCGGGCAGCTCCCGCACTGCCATCATCGGCAGCGCCATCGCCAAGCAGATACGCACTCTGAAAGCCGACAGGAACGACACTTCGCCCCTGCTGGGGGACACCCTGCTTCTCGGAGGCAACCCATACGTCATCGTCGGAATTCTCAAGGAAAAGGCGATGGATTTGGATGAACTGGAGGCCACCAGCGTCAGCGACCCCAACCGCGACCTGCTCATCCCGCTGGAGACCCTGCTCACCCGCACCGCGCACCTCGATTTGCGCAGTGAAGTCGATGAAATCCACCTCCAGCTCAAGAACGAGGATTCCCTGACGCGGGCGGGCAAGTCCATCCGCTCGATTTTGGATGTGACCCACTCGGGCGTAATGGACTACGACATGGTCATCCCCATGGACCTGCTCAAGCAGAAGCAGCAGTCGCAGCATCTGCTGGACATCCTGACCATCTGCATCTCCTCCATCTCCATCGTGGTGGGCGGCATCGGCATCATGAACATCATGCTGGCCTCCGTGACGGAGCGCATCCGCGAAATCGGCATACGCCGCGCCATCGGCGCGACGAAGATGGATATCATGCGCCAGTTCCTGATGGAATCCATGACGATATCCATCACGGGCGGACTCTTCGGCGTGGTGCTGGCGGGCATCGTGGTAATCTGCGTCTGCCAGTTCATTGGGCTGCCCGTGGTCTTCAGCCTGCCTTTGCTGTGCATCGCCCTGGTGGCCTCCACGCTGACGGGCCTGGTGTTCGGCATCTATCCCGCCTATCAGGCGGCCAACAAGAACCCTGTTGATGCTTTGAGGAGCGAATGATATGATGATTTCAAAACTGCGGATATGGATGGTGATGGCCGCACTGGCCGTCTTTGCGGAGGAACCCGCCAAATTCACGCTGGCGCAGTGCATCGAGTACGCCATGGAGCACTCACCGACTGTCGCCAAGCAAGAACTGGTGGTGCGCAACCAGAAGCTGCAGACGGTCATCGAGGAGGCGCAGTTCGACCTGACCCTGACCGCCAGCGATTCCCACTCCGCGCAAAGCGGCGTGAACACAGGCAGTGTGACGCTGTCGAAGGAGTTCAAGTCGGGCGTCGAAGTGCGCGGCTGGACGAGTTCCACGCGAGAGAACGGGAAAGGCGTCACCTCTTCGTATGCCGCTGTTCAGCTATCCAAGAAGCTCCTTGGCGGCGGCAGCGCATTGGAGACGCGCTACGCCCTCCAGGCCAGCATGCTGGACGAATTGGCCGCCCTGAACACCTACAACCGCATGCGCCGCAAGCTGGCGCAGGACGTGAAAATCGCCTACTACAACGTCATCGAGGCCCAGCAGTCCCTGCTGGTCAAGCAGCGCGCCCTGGAGAACGCAAAGCACACGCTGGAACTGACACGCGAACGCGAGAAGCCGCTGGACATCCTCACGGCGGAAATCCGCATCCCCGAAAACGAGCTCTCCGTCAACATGGCGCAGAGGAGCATCGACAACGGCCTTGAACAGCTCAAGGACTTGATGGGCATGGACATCGATACACCCTTCGGCATCACAGGCGACTTCGACTTCGCCGTGAAGGATTTCAATCTGCCTGAGGACATCGCCTTCGCCCGCGAAAACCTCGAAACCTACCTTAACAACCGCCTGGAACGCAAGAAGCTCACGTGGCAGGTGGATATCCGTGACGATAGAACCCTGCCAGATGTCAGCCTCTCAGCCACCCACTACCAGTACGGCGACGGCGACGGCTACAATTTCGATGGCAAGGACGAGCAGGTGATAGCCCTCAACCTCACATACGTCTTCGGACGCAATGCGGACCTTGCGCAGCTGGCAATTTCGCGCAACCGCCTCCAGACGAATCAGCACGACTACTTTATCTTGGACCAGGAGCTGAACGTCTCCCTTAAGAGCTACCACCGCCGCCTGCTGGAATCTGCGCAGGCTGTCAAGCTCCAGGAGAGCCTCTGCGACATCCAGAAGCGCAAGGAGGAGCTTTACCGTGACAAGTGGGAGAACGGCGAAATCGACATCCTGGAGCTCGTCCGTACACAGACCGACCTCGAAAACGCCTACGTCGAGCTCATCAACAAAAAAATCACCTACCTCCAGCTGGTCGCAAACTACGAATACACCATGGGGAAGTGAGTGGTTGGTAGAGCTAGTACTTTATTGTAACGCTTTGTTCCCCAAGAGAGTAGTTAACTAAAGGCTTCTTATAGAAACCACAGATTACACAGATGTTTTCAGCCGCGTTTATGCGGCTGAAAACGTGGAAATTATGGAGGACGATTAAAATGAACCGCAAAGTGCCACACTGTGCGGCCTTTCGCATCTGTGTATCTGTGGTTAGAAAACTACCCTTGTGGGGAACAGAGCGTTTTGGAAAAAGAAAAGGGCTGTTGCAAAACTGTAGTCAGGGTTTTTGACCCTGTCTAAAGATTCATCTTTTTCCGCGTGAAAGCACGCGGAAAA
>JAFTAC010000550.1 GCA_017458805.1 Victivallales bacterium
ATCGTAGAAGTACTTGAGCAGAAAGTGGATGGCCGTATAGCCATTGTCGGCGCGTCCCCAATACCTCGTGAAGTCGGCGTAGTGCTCTTTCAGGGGCGAGGCCTCGATGCGCGCCTCCAGTTCCGCCTGGGTAGCCGAGGCGAACATGCCGCAGTTTTGGGCGTACATGTCCCGCAGGGCGATGTATTTGGGCGCAACCAATTTGACTTCATTCCAGAATGCATCGACGTCGCCGTAGGAATAGACCTCGTGGAGCACGGAGCTTAGAACAAGAAGGGTTGTCTCCGAGTGGAGACTGCCTGTGTTAAGCAGCTCTGTAAGCGAGCGGTAGCACTCCTGTCCTTGCTCTCTTGAGGCCTTGAGGAAGGATTCGTTGATTTCGATTCCAATGTAGCGGTATTCAGGGTAGTCGTTCCGCAGGAAGTTGATGAAGCTGTTGTCGGCGGAGCCGAAGTCGATGATGGTTGTGACATCGTCGGGTATGAGGGACATGAACCACGCCTTGTCGGTAAACGTCTTCCTCATCTTGGAGAGATACTCCGTTTCGTTTTTTATTTCTGTCATGATGCTGGTCTCCACAATGTGTGCCATCCCCGAGGTTATTTGGATAGGGCCTGTTTGTAATTAAGCATAAATATGATAAATTACAAATCGCATGTCCGCATATAGGCATATTATGTAATCCTAATAGCTATTCTATGTCTCCCGAACGCTTCACCCTTTTTTCCAACCTAGACCTTCGTCGTCTTATAATACCGTTGCTCATCGAGCAGACGTTGTTTTTGACAGTTGGCGCGGCGGACACGATCATGGTGGCGTCGCTTGGCGAGGTCAGCGTTTCCGCTGTGTCGCTGGTCAACATGTTCAACGGCTTCATCGCCAACATCCTCTTTGCGCTTTCCACGGGGGGCGCGGTGGTAGCTTCGCAAGCGCTGGGTGCGGGCAACCAGAAGCGGGCATGCGCCAGCGCCAAGCAGCTTCTGGTGCTGTCCTTCTCTATAACGCTCTGCCTCCTTATGCTTTGCCAAGTATTCTACAGCCAGATCCTGTGGTTGATCTATGGCAAGCTGGAGCCAGATGTGCTTCGGGATTCCATCACCTATTTCCGAATCACGACCTGCGGCTATCCCCTGATTTCCATTTACGGTTGCTGCGCGGCCCTGTGCCGTTCGATGAACAAGTCGAAAGTGACCATGTACATCTCCGCCATGGGCAACCTCATCAACATCACGGGAAACGCCTTGCTGATATACGTCTTGAAAATGGGTGTGGCGGGAGCCGCATACGCCACCTTCTTTTCGCGCATCTTCCAAGTATGCGTCATCCTGGTTGTTATGACGAACAAGGCCAACCCCATTTTTATTGACTTCCGTGAAAAGTTCCGATTTTCCCTGGACATGGCGAAGCGGATTCTCTTCATCGGCGTCCCGAATGGCATCGAAAATGGCGTTTTTCAGCTTGGACGGCTGCTGGTTGTGGGGCTGATTGCCAAATATGGCACCAAGGAGATAGCGGCGAACGCCGTCGCCAATACGGTGGATTACTTCGGCTGTATTGTAGGCAACTCCTTTGGGCTTGCCATGATAACCGTCATAGGCCAGAGCGTTGGAGCAGGCATCAAGGAGCAGGTCGAGTTCTATGTCAAGAAAATGATGAAATGGTGCTATGCAGGACACGTTGCCTGGACCGTCTTGCTTCTCTGCATGACGCCGCTCTTCCTGAACCTCTTCCACAAGGTGACACCAG
>JAFTAC010000551.1 GCA_017458805.1 Victivallales bacterium
ATTCAAACACGCTTAACACTTCTCAACCGCGTCCAGGAGGGGGATGAGATATCCTGGAACGAGTTCTACAACTTGTACAAGCCTATTGTCATCATGATGGGTAAGGACTATCACCTGGATGTAAATGAGTGCGAGGAGCTGGTGCAGGATGTTATGATTGATTTCTGCAAGGCGAAAAAGCATTTCACCTACAACCCCAGCATCGGCTCATTCCGTGCCTATTTCAGGACTATCGTTCGCACGCGGATTTTCAAGTGTCTGAAAAAGAAGCAGAAACAAGAGACACTCATTGATCCAACCATTATCGTCAACACTGCTGATGCGGAATCCTGCGAGCAGTTTGTAAACGAAGCCCCTTCCAAGAACGAGGAGAAACAGTGGCAGGAGTTTTTGCTGAACGCGGCCATTCAGGAGATTCAGAACACGGCTGATCCCCTGCAGGTTCAGGTGTATATCTTCTGCCGACTTCAGGGACAGAAGGTCAATGATGTTGCTCAAACGTTTGGCATATCGCCCAAGACAGTCTATAAGTACTTGGGGAGCATTGATAGTCAGGTCAAGGCAATCATCGACAAGATGGAATCATAAGAGACTTAACTATGGCTTTGCCTGAATATAAACTGGATAACGTGCGCAGTATTCTTCTGGAGAAGAATATTGACCTGGGGGCGTTCTGTGGGGACGGCCCTCATGGTTGCGTTTTTCTGGGAAAATGGCGCGATTCAGGGGAATCTCTTGCCATCAAGGTCGTGGACAAACGGGATTATCTGGAGGCTCCTGCCCTTGTGGCGGCTTTGAAGAGGAACGTCTCCATGAAGCTCGACTATAGCAAGCTTTGTCCCATTAAGTTTTTCGTAGAGAAGGACAACCTGCTGATTTATGGGACGGACCAGGCCGATTCATGCGCTAAAGACGAGGACGACTATCTAAGCGACACGCTTGAAAATCGTTTCAAGCAGGGGTGGAAGGTTTCTTTCGACCAGGCACGCCGTTTGGTGAAAAACAGCCTTTTCGCCTTGCAGGAACTGCATGACAACGGTTTTGCTCACAAGAACCTGAAACCAGGCAATGTGATTTTCGTGAACAAAGAGTTGAAGCTGAGTGAGGCGAGCATTCCCTGGACTGGAAATGGACCTTTCAAGCCAAACAAGGCAAGGATTCTGTCGCCTGGCTTTGATGCGGATATGTATGCCTTGGGAAAGATTGCCTTTATGCTGTTCACTGGCACTACGGAGTGCGAGAAGAGTCTTCTGTATCCGATGGAATGGTATAACAACTCGAATTTAATGAAGGTCATGTCGTTCTTGGACAAAGCCTGCAGCGAGGAGCCAGAGACTCGCTTCAAGGACATACAGGAGATGATTCGGGAGTTTTTTGAGTGTACGAGGTTTATTGGCACCGTCAATGATGAAATCAAGGCCATCCTCAAGGAAAGGAGAATCGAGTTGAAGACCTTCTGCGGGGAAGGCGGATTTGGCGCGGTCTATCTGGGGTATGATACAAGCTTGCACCGAAAGGTGGCGGTGAAAATCATCGAAGACAGGCATGATGTCTGCTATGAGCGGGAGAGCCATGGGCTGGTCACCTATTCGAGTACGGAGGAGATGGACAGGACGAACCATATCGCCATCCATTTCTATGAAGCCACCCGAAGCAATGATTCATTCCTTTACGTCATGGAGCCTGCGACCAATGTTCTGCATGATGATGCAGAGGGGTATTTCCCTGATTCCCTGCAGCACAGACTTGAAGAGGAAAAGCATTTTGATCTGGCGGAAATCCAACGAGTCGGCAACCAGATTCTGAATGGTCTAAAGGCCATGCATACAAAGCACCTCATCCACAACGACATCAAACCTGAAAACATCTATTTCGTCCAGAAAAACGTCAAGATTGGCGACTTCGGTACAGTCACACATGACTCAGAACTCGAAATGGGTGACAGCTATTCCAGCGGATTCACTCCAGAGGATTTCAGGAAAACCTTTGAGAACGAGAACGCCAGGAAAGCCCTCTCGGCTAGAGGACTGCGGCGGCTTGGGCGCGAACGCGACTTGTATGCCGTTGGGAAAATCATCTATATGATGCTGGCGCATGTGAGCGATGTGATGCAGTTCCCTGCGATTAAGATGACCAGTCTTCAGCAGGATATTACAAAGATGCGCCTGAATGCATTTTTGATGCAGTATGCATGTGCGGCCAAGAGAAAACGGCGCTTTACAACAAGCTATGCGTTCCAAAAGGCGTTCAATGAGTGCTTCAAGGATTTCCATCCCGTTGAAGATTTGCGTGAGGAAGATATCGAACCCGAGGACGATCTGGAGCAGGAAAACAATACGGACACGGATATCGTTATCAATATACCAGCTGAATTACCCACCAAGACCGCCAGTGCAAAGCAGGCGAACTCTCCGCAACAATCAGGGGAGGGCGTTACCCAAAGCAAAAACGAGCAAGGGCAGACAATGACGGACACGCCTGTAGCCGCACCGTTGACTGGTCGCAGGCGCATCAAGCCCACCTGGATAATCAACATTCTTATTGCCCTGGTGGTGGTGCTGTTGGTGATCCAGGTGGTCTATGAATGGTGGAAGAACAAGGCTATCAAGGAGTACCACAATTCTCCTGTGCAGCAAATCAAGCTGAAGGAATAGCCCTGCTACGCTTCGTCTTCGTCGATGTCGTAGCTGATTTGGAAGGTGGAGGTGATGCGTTGCACCTCTTCGATGGTGGTGGCGCCTTGACTGACCTTCGCCCAGCCGTCCTGGCGGAGTACCTTCATGCCGCGTTCCATGGCGGCCTTACGCAAGTCGCTTGTGCCCGCATGGGCGGCGACCAGGTCCTGCAGCTCCTCGTCAAGCAGGAAGAACTCATAGATGGCGACGCGTCCGCGATAGCCAGACTGGTCGCATTCGAGGCAGCCCGCGCCTTTCCATGCCTTCACGTCTTCAGGTTCCAGGCCGAGCGTGTCCGCCATTTCCGCACGGACGCGGCGCGGAATCTCCTCATCCTCGACTTTGCAGTGTTTGCAGATGCGACGTACAAGTCGCTGAGCCAGCACGGCCACCAGGGAGGCCGCCACCAGGTAGGGCTCGATGCCCATGTTCACCAGGCGGTTGACGGCCCCGACAGAGTCGTTTGTATGGAGGGTGGAGAGCACCAGGTGGCCTGTGAGGGCCGACTGGATGGCGATGTCCGCCGTTTCGTTGTCACGGATTTCGCCGACAAGTATGATGTCGGGGTCGTGTCGCAAAATGGAGCGGAGGGCAGCGGCGAATGTCAGACCGATTTCGGCGTGCATCTGAATCTGCGTGGTGCCAGGCAGCTCGATTTCAACAGGGTTTTCAACGGTGATGATCTTGCGCTCAGGATTTCGGTCGCGCACGTATGCCAGTGCTGCATAGAGGGTTGTGGTTTTACCAGAACCCGTTGGGCCAGTGACGAGGACGATGCCGTGCGGCAGGGAGACCAGTTTGGTTAGGATGGCCAGCTGGTACTTGCTCAAGCCCAGCTTCTCCATTTCCAGAAAGACGGAGCTGCTTGCCAGAACACGTAAGCATATCGTTTCACCGAAGCGCGTCGGCATGATGGACACACGGAGGTCGGTAGGTTCGTTGTTCAGAATCAGCCTGATAC
>JAFTAC010000552.1 GCA_017458805.1 Victivallales bacterium
CAGCGCCTGGCAGAGCGGGCGCATCTCCACGCGTCAGCGCCTGGCAGAGCGGGCGCATCTCCACGCGTCAGCGCCTGGCAGAGCGGGCGCCGCTTCTTGCGCCAGTTCCGACTGGCGCCATAGATGAAAAAAAGGGCGAAGCGCAAAGCGCTTCGCCCTTTTTTTTCACCGTCTTACTTCTCTTCGATGTTTACGGCGATGAAGTACTTGTAGTCATCGCCGCGCGGCGTCTTGCGCTGGAGGTAGAGAATGGCGGTCTTCTTCTTGAGGTCCCTCAAAACGTTTCGCACATCGGCGATGGATTTGACGGGGATGCGGTTGATGTCGATGATGATGTCGTCAGGCATGATTTTGTCCTCGTTGTCGTTGCCTGCGCGGTCGGCGGCCCCACCAGGTATCACGTCCTGGACAATGACCTTCCCGTTTTCCTCGACCAGTTCGAGGCCGAGACGCTTCTGGAGGTTCTGTGCGTTGGAAGGTGTGTCACCGCCCCTACCTTTGCCAGAACCATCGCTCTTGCCGATGTGATCATCGCGGCGAGTTGTCTTGATTTTAAAGGTCAGTTGTTTTGTGCCGCGGCGCACGCCCAGCTCAAGGACATCGCCCGCCTTGTACTTTGTGACCTCCATCAGCAGCTCGTGACTTGTCATCACACGGTGTCCGTTGATGGTGAGGATGACGTCGCCAGGCTGGACGCCCGCCTTTTCTGCCGCGCAGTCAGGCACGACGTCGCGCACCAGTACGCCATAGGTGATTTCAAGTTCCTCCTTGATGGCGCGGTTCAACTCCTGCATGGTGATTCCAAGGAAGGGTCTGGCGATTTCGCCGTTCTCAATCAGCTCATTGGAGATGGTTTTCGCGAGATTGCTGGAGATGGCGAAGCCAATGCCGACGCTGCCGCGGCTGCCGTTGCCGCCTGTCACGATGAACTGGTTGATGCCGATGATGTTGCCGTGGATGTCCAGCAGCGGGCCGCCAGAGTTGCCTGGGTTGATGGAGGCGTCCGTCTGGATGTAATTGTCAAAGGTGGACATGCCAAGGTCAGTGCGTCCCTTCTGGCTGATGCAGCCGATGGTCACGGAATAGTCCAGGTCGAATGGCGCACCGATGGCAATAGCCCATTGGCCGACGCGCAGCTTGTCGGAATCCGCAAACTCCAAATAGGGGAAATCCTTCTTTTTGTCGCCGCCGATTTTCAGGACGGCCAGGTCGGATTCTTCGTCGATGCCGACGACTTCCACTGCCTTGGCATCGGCCATGTTGTCATAGACGGCGCCGTCGGAGGTCTTCACCTCAAGATACTCGTAGTCTTTGATGACATGGAAGTTGGTGAGGATGTAGCCGTCCTTGCGGATAAGGACGCCCGACCCCTTGCCGGCGACTTCAGGCAGGCGGTTCTCCTGCCTTGGGCGGCGTCCACCCCTGCGGCGGTATTCGCGCGGGATGTTGAAGAATTCGAAGAAATCCTCCATGCCATCGCGGGGGCCCCAGGGGCCAAAGTTCATGTTCTGCCGTGTCTGTTTGTTTGTGATGACCACGACCGACGCCTTTGATGCATCGACCACTTCGGCGAAGGCATCCTGTACTTGGACTGCAGCAGCTATCGCAGGGCTTTCTTTTGCATAAACAGCCGACGCCATGAACGCCGCCGCCAGAACTATCACGCTTTTCTTGAAAATGCTTCTCATAATGGGTTCTCTCCTTTGAATGGTACGTTGTTTTTGTCTTTTGTCAATATTTTTCCCAGGAATCGACATTGCTTATGACACCTCTTTTGACGCTTTGTTCCAGATTTCCAACTTTTTTTTGTTTCCCGTTGTGCAAACTTGGAAAAAACACGTACATTATGAAAGAGTAATTGCGAAACGGCATTGTTCGCGTTTCCTCCATGTCGTGTTTCAATGCCTGTTTGCGCAATTACTTCTTTTTGAACAACTGATTCCTTGATAATGCAAAAGGAGTTATGATACGATGAAACTGCGAGTATTGAATGGCGCGGAATATGGCTTGAAGACAGGAGCGGAATACATCCTTTCAGGCAATACCTTTTCTATCGGACGTGAAACGGACAACGACCTGGTCATCCCGGATGCCAGTGTTTCCCGCAAGCACTGCATCTTCCACAAGGAAGGGGATTCGTGGATTGTGGAGGACAACCACAGCATGAATGGCTTCTCCATCAACGACAAGGTGATTGACGGAGCCTCCGAGATTTTCAATGGTGATGTCCTCAAAGTACACGACCTTCTGCTGCAAGTGATTGATGAGACCTCAGCGGATGCGCCCAAGCCAGTAGTCATTCCGCCGAAGCCACAAGTGAAAATCACACCAGACGTTGCGATGGAGCCTGTGGCGGCTCCTCTGGCGGCGGAGGAATCCTCTGGCGGAGTGGCGGGTGTCGTCTTCAAGGTGGTTCTGCTGGCCGCCATTTTGGGTGGCTGCGTCTGGATGCTCATGCAGATTATGGCCAAGCGGAACGGTGGAAATGCCCCTGCGAAGCAGGAGCAGACCGTCGAGCAACCAGCTTCGCCAGCAGCAACACCTACCGAAAATGGCAATTCACTCCTTTCCGAAGAGGACATGAAGGAACTTAGGGCAGAGACGCCGATGCCGTCTGTGCAGGATACAGCCCCGCGTGAAAACCAGGTGACGGAAGCCACCACCTACAGAAGTGCATCGCGCAATAATATGGATGCGGATGCCCCTGCCTTTGTTTTGGTTGACAGCACGCCTGCTGGCGCGGAGATTTTCATCGACAAAAATGCATGCGGCAAGACCCCCGCCATCCTGCGCGACGTCGAGACGGGACGCCATACCTTGGAGCTCGTTGCGCCTGGCTATGAAAAACTCGTGACGCAAATCGACGTGCCTGACGAACAGCCAGACAAGCCCTACAAGCTGACGCTGAAGCAGGGCATCGTTTCTGTTGTCACAGAGCCCAGCGGCGCATGGGTCTGGGAGGGCAGGCAGTTCAAGGGCGTGACGCCCCTGCTTATCGAAGGCATGTCGGAGGGCAGCCACGAACTTCTTATCTACGGCCCTGGGTGCGACACCCACAAGGAGACCGTGCAGGTGACGCCTTCGCGTGGCGAGGAAATCAACATTACCCTGAAGAGCGCATTGGGCGGCCTTGAAGTCACCACGCGCCCCGCCAACTGCAACATCTACCTGAACGGCGTGCTGATGGGGAAGACCGAGGCTCAGGATGGCAAGCCAGGCTACTCCAAGCAGCTGGTTCTCTCCAACATCCTTTCAGGCAACTACGTCCTCAAGATTGAGCACCCGAGCGGCGCCTTCATCAACGGCAACATCACCATACCCAAGCGTTCGAACTGCGTGCAGCGGGCGACATTGTGGATTCCGACGCACAAGCTCAAGCTGCAGGACGGCACTGTCATTGTCGGCATGTTGCTGGAGCAGGACGAGCGTGGGGATGTCGTGATGGAGCTGCCGAACCGCCGTCCTGAACGCTACCTGAAGGTTCAGATTGAGAGCCTTGATGAGATGGATGACGAGGAGGTCAAGGAGGCTGTCGAAAAATACAGCAAGGCCAACCGCAGCGCTGCTGGCGGCTCCGCACGCGCCGACGCGAATGCGTTGATGGCCGATGATCTGGCCACCAAGGCTGAGGCGATGTCCGCGCAGTCCTTCAACCAAATCTACCAGAACAGGCAATTGACGATTACGGGAAAGCCCTCGCTCCTGATGAAGGAGAACGGTCTTTACACCATTATGTTTGGCATGAAGGTCAAGTGCATCTTCTCCCAGGGGACGCCTGCCGCCGACTATGACGCCATGTCTGCTGCCAAGGCGGACGACGAGACCATCACCATTCGGGGTACCTGCGGCGGAAAGGCCAATGATATCGTCACGCTGAAGAATTGCATTCTTGTGGCCGACTGATGATTGATTTACATTGCCACAGCACGGCCTCCGATGGCGAGTTGACGCCCACGGAGCTAGTTCGCCTGGCGGAAAAGCACAGCGTTTCTGCCGTGGCTTTGACCGACCATGACACCACCGATGGGTTGGAGGAGTTTCTTTCCGTCGATTCCACTGTCGAGCGTATCCCTGGCGTCGAGCTCTCCTGCAGTTTGGCGGGAAGCAATGACATCCACGTTGTCGGGCTCTACGTCGATAAGGGGAATGCTGCCCTTCAGGAAGCCCTTGCGCAAATACGCCGCTGGCGCGACGACCGCAACATCGCCATTTTGGAGAAGCTGAAGGAGCTGGAGATTCCTGTGAGTTTCGAGGAGGTTCTGGACATCGCAAGCAAGGAGGAGGATGCCTCTGGCGAAATCGTCATTGGGCGTCCCCATATCGCCAAGGCGTTGTGCCAGCATGGCTACTGCAAGGATGTGCGTGATGCCTTTGAAAAGTTTCTTAGAAACGACCGTCCTGCGTATGTGAACAGGCGCAAGTTGGATGTTCGGGAGGGCATCAGGGTTTTGCATGACGCTGGCGCAGTGGTCATCTGGGCGCATCCCTTTGTCACGATGTCCAGGCGCAACAAGGTCACGCATGCCATCAAGGAGCTGATGTTCGCGGGACTTGACGGCCTGGAGACCATCTACCCCGACTACAAGCCTGCCGACACGCCATACGCCCAGGCCCTCGCCGAGAACAGGATGCTGTTGGAAAGCGGCGGCACCGATTTCCATGGCCCAAAGACAAGGAAAGGCATCCAAATCGGCTTCGGCTATGAGCAGAACCCCATCTGCGTCCCCGAGGCCTTTCTGGATGCCATCAAGGACGCCCGTCTGAAACGCGCATAATATGCAGCCAGCCATTTTCATCGACAGGGACGACACCCTTATCCACAACATCCCCTATCTTTCAGACCCTTCCAAGGTCGTGCTGACCCCTGGCGCAGGGACTACTCTTGCGGCACTTGCCCAGGCGGGCTTTCAGATTTTTCTGATTACAAACCAGTCTGGTATCGGTCGTGGCTATTTCACCGTGCATGAACTCAACGCCGTGCATGACCGTCTGAAAGAGCTGCTGCGGGCTTTCGGAGTGGTCCTTGATGGCATCTACTACTGCCCACACGCTCCCAACCAGGAGTGCAACTGCCGCAAGCCCAAGACAGGGATGCTGGAGCAGGCATGCGCCGAACACAGAATCGACTTGACACGCTCCATCATGGTCGGTGACGGCCAGCAGGACATCGAGATGGGCAAGGCCTTCGGTCTCCGCACCGTCCAGCTGCGTCTCAAAGGTGTGGAGAAGGAGGACTATCATGCCGACCTACTCATCACTACGCTCCCTGAAATGCTCGACTTTGCCCGAGCTACGCTGGCTGCAAAAGCCTAGTTGTGTGCGCGGCGATGGCAATGGGCCTGTGCTGCGCGCCTTAGCGTGGCGGGGGGCGCAGTGGGCGTGTCCCCCTGTCCTTTGGCAACTCCGTCGCTGAAGCACCGAGCACAGAACAAGTCCCAGTCGTGCCCACGCCGTCCTGACAGCACGCTTCCCCAAGCGAGCATGGCTTTCTGGGCTGACTACCCCCAGGCGTGCCAGCGTCGTCCTGACAGCGCGCTCCTTCAGAGTGCACGTCACGCTTTGGATGGCTTCCTCGCGTTCGCGTAGGGGAAGCCACCTGCGGTCCCAGCGAAAAAAAACGCACAACCGACTTGACAATCAAATAAAAATACGCTAAAATAATATACAATAAAGAAAATGAGATTACTAAAGGAACAATAGATTACAGGAGCGAACATGAAAGGATTGACAGACAAGCAGAAGGAGATACTGGACTTTGTCTCGGAATTCTCCAGGCGCGAGGGCATGGCGCCCACCATCTTTGAAATCAGCGAGCGCTTCAAAATCAAGTCGGCGACCGCATTCGCGCATGTCCGCGCCTTGCAGAGGAAGGGGTTTGTGAACCGCTCCTCGAAGGCGCGCAGCCTGACGCTGTCGCAGGAGGACAAGCCAAGGCATTTTTCGCTGACGCTGAGCGTTCCTGTTCTGGGGCGCATCTCCGCTGGCGCACCGCTCTTCTCCGAGGAGCACATCGAGCGCAGAATCCAGATCGACCCCAAGACGCTCCCCTCCAAAATTGGCGGGCAGAAGCTCTTTGCATTGCAGGTGCAGGGCGAAAGCATGCGCGACCTGGGCATCCTGGATGGCGACCTGCTTATCGCCAAGCAGACGGACGAGGCCTCCATCGGCGACATCGTCGTTGCGATGATTGACGGCGAGACCACTGTCAAGTCCCTCTATCTCAACAACGACCAGTGGGAGCTCAGGCCTGCCAACAAGGACTACAAGTCCCGTTTCGTGCCGCTGGATCAGCTCACCATCCAGGGCGTCATCATCGGCTTGCAGCGCACTTACTGACAGGAGCTATTAACCATGATTGCCAGACTGCACGGGAAACTGATTGAAAGGGATTTCACCGAGGTGGTGATAGATGTCAACGGCGTGGGCTACAGCGTCTCCATCCCCCTTTCCACCTACGACAAACTGCCACCGCTGAATGCGGAAGTGACGCTCTTCACCGTGCTGGCTGTTCGCGAGGACAACATGCAGCTTTTTGGCTTTTGCACCCGCGAGGAGCGCACCCTCTACAACCTTCTGGTGGATGCTGTCAGCGGGATTGGACCGAAGCTGGCGCTGAGCGTGCTCAGCGGCATCTCCATTGACAGCTTCCTGCGCGCTGTTTCCGACGGCGATGTCAAGTCCCTGAGCAAAATCAACGGCATTGGCAAGCGCACGGCGGAACGCATCGTGCTTGAGCTGAAGGACAAGCTGGGCAGTCTCTCCGCCCTTGCGGCGGAGACGTCGGGCGGGGCGGCAACCGTTATTCACGAGACGCAGGCCATCGCCGACGCAAAGGCGGCCTTGGAATCTCTCGGCTACAAGCGCGATGTCGCCGAAAAGGCGGTCAAGGAGCTTGTGGCGAAGGAGCCGAATGCCTCTGCCGAGCAGCTCATTCGCAAGGCTCTTGCCCTGCTTAACTCGTAATTGTCAACACCATGCCAAAAGAACGTTTCATCACATCAGAGCTCAACGCCAAGGATGAGAAGGCGGAGGAGTGCCTGCGCCCGCAGTGCTTTGACGAGTTTCCTGGACAGGAACGCGTCAAGGAGCGCCTGAAGATTTTAGTCGGCGCCGCTTTGGAGCGCAAGGAGCCGTTGTCCCATGTGCTTCTGTGCGGACCGCCTGGGCTGGGCAAGACCACCTTGGCCTCTATCCTTGCAAACTCCCTTGGTGCTGGCTTGAAGGCCACGTCGGGCCCCGTCATTGAGAAGCCTGGCGACCTGGCGGGGCTTCTCACCACCCTCAACGAGGGCGACATCCTCTTTATTGACGAAATCCACCGCCTCCCCATGCAGATAGAGGAGTACCTCTACTCCGCCATGGAGGATTTCGTCATCGACATTATGCTTGAGCAGGGAGCGGGCGCGCGTTCCGTGCGCCTTCCACTGCCCAAGTTCTGCCTGGTCGGGGCGACTACCCGCCAGGGCAAACTTTCCAGTCCCCTGCGTTCCCGCTTTACCATGACCTGCCGTCTGGACTACTACAGCACGGAGGATCTCGTCAAGATCCTTACCCGCAGTTCGCGGGTCCTTGGCTGCAAGGCGGAGGCGGACGGGCTGGAGGAGATTGCGCGCCGCAGCCGCGGCACCCCCCGTATCGCCAACAACCTCCTTCGCTGGGTGCGCGATTTCGCGCAGGTCAACAAGGCGGACGCCATTCGCCAGGAGGTCGCCTCCGAGGCCCTCTCCATGCTTGACATCGACGACGACGGCCTTGACGAGATGGACAACAGGATACTGGAGACCATCATCATCAAGTTCAAAGGGCGGCCTGTCGGCCTCAAGAGCCTGGCGGTTGCCGTCGGCGAGGAGGAGGGCACCATCGAGGAGGTCTATGAGCCCTACCTCATCCAGGAGGGCTACCTTCTGCGGACCCCTGCTGGCCGTGTCGTCACCGCCAAAGCAGAAGCCCGCTTCGGCAAGAAGAACCCTGGCTTCCAAAAGCAGCTCACGCTCTTTTGAATACCTGTTCTGTGCGGCACGCTAAAGCGTGGCGGTGTGCTCGACTACGCGCCGCGCACTCAGGATGCCCGTCTCGGCTGTGCGTTGCGCTCTATCGCGGCGAAAAAAAACACAAGATACACCAATGGCAGACTTAACAGTAAAACTGAAGAACATCACCCTGCGCAACCCCGTGGTCACGGCCTCGGGGACGTTTGGTTACGGGCGTGAGTATATGGAACTGCTGCCCTTCGAGCGGCTGGGGGCCATCACGGTGAAAGGGGTATCGCCTTTTCCGTCGCATGGCAACCCGATGCCGCGGGCGGTTGAGGTTTTTGGCGGTATGATGAACGCCATCGGCCTCCAGAACCCAGGAATTGACAAGTTCATTGCGGACGAACACTACTTGCCCTTCCTCAGGACCATCCCCTGTGCGCTCTTCGTCAACATCTGGGGCAAGAGCATCGAGCAGTATGCAGAGGTGGCTTCGCGCCTGGAGGCGTGCAAGGAGGGCATCGCCGCGCTGGAGATCAACATCTCCTGCCCCAACGTCAAAGAGGGCGGCATTGCCTTCGGGACGGACAGGAACCTCGCCGCCAAGGTGGTCTCCGCCGTCCGCAACGCCACTTCTCTGCCGCTCATCACCAAGCTCAGCCCCAACGTGACCAAAATCGGTGACTTCGCCAAAAGCGTTGTGGATGCAGGCAGCGACATCATTTCCCTCATCAACACCATCCCCGCGATGGCCATTGACATATAAAAGCGCACTTTCAAGCAGGCCAACAAGACGGGCGGGCTCAGCGGCCCCGCCATAAAGCCTGTTGCCGTGCGCATGGTCTATGAGGCAAGGCAGGCGGTGGATGTGCCCATCATCGGTATGGGCGGCATCAGCACCGCCGAGGACGCTATTGAGTTCATGATGGCTGGCGCAAACGCCGTTGGTGTGGGCACCGCCATCTTCTCTTCCCCCACGGCCCCGCTGGCCATCGTGGATGGGATGAATGCGTGGCTTGACCGCCATGGCATTGCCTCTGTTTCGGAAATAGTCGGAGTAGTCAAATAGGAGTGTTTCACGATGAAGCTTTTGAAATCTCTAGTTTTAATGGTGTTTGTAAGCCTGGCGGTTCATGCGCAGGCGAACAAGTGGGAGAAGACGGTTGAATTCAGCGGCTATGGCACGACACAGACGCGTCTAATTCCCATGCTAGGCGAGAAGTGGCGCATCAGGTACACCTCCAATACACGCTCGGGTGCCGCCATCGACATGCTGGCACCCGATGGCCAGATTCTCTCCCATGTCCTCCACTATCAGAGCCTGCAGTCACCTTTTACCGACTCATGGAGCATAACGCCTGGCATGGAGTGGGTTGCCTTCCGCATCGAGGGCGACGTCAACGGCTGGAAGGTTACCATCGAACAGTACATCGACGAAATCGCGGGGTGGAATCTCTTCAAATGGCACCGAGATGACGAGGCGAATGTCCAGAAGAAACTGGTGCGCCATGCGATGTGGGTTGGCGACGTCAGCGAGGAGACCAGCCAGAAGGTCACCATCCAGGCGAAGCGCTGGCGCATCCTTGCCAAGTCACATCAGACGGGGCGCCTGAAATACGAGGTGCTGAACGCCGACGGTGTTCGCATCGTCTCCAGCTACAGGCTTGAGGCGGGAACCTCCGAAGCGTGGATCTACACCCAGGGGGAGTTTACAGTATCGTGCAGTTCCATAGGCACCCCATGGGACCTCGTTATCGATGTTGATGAAACCGCCGACAGCCATTGATTGCCACATGACACAGAATACCCCAAGAGTACATGCGCAGACCCTTGCCGAACTGAACCACTGCGTGTGGACGGCGAGACGCGACGCCGCCTGCCAGAGGCTTAGCGACATCATCGAGCGCGAAAACTGGCCCGAGGACCGCGACCGTCGTGCCCAGCTTTACGACAGTTGCCTCATGCTCGTTGCGGAGGCGTTGGAGGCCACCACAAAATCCACGCTGGTGCTTAGCAATCCGAAGCAGGCTCTTGCCGACAAACCGCTCATCCACTTCCTCAAGATGCTTGACCAGCTTCTGAAGATGCTGAAGCTGCTGGCTGAACACGTTGGCTCTGTGATGAACGAGGCGGGGCTTCTCTCTGAGATGCTTGGAGTCGAAACCTACACCATTCTTCAAACCACCTGCGATGACTTCGAACAACATGAGCAGATGGCGCAGCAGGTTCTTCAGAGCACCATGAAAATTGGTCTGGAAATGGTGCAGCGCAACACGGATATTCGCCGCCAATCCTTCTCTGTCGAAGACACTCGACGTTACGATAAGGCCCTTGAGGAATACAAACGGCATTATCAGTAGGGTGTGGCGAGGGTACTCGACATCGGAAAACGCAACAAAAGGGACGATATATCGTCCCGCCGTCCCATCGTCCCATCGTCCTGCCGTCCCAAAATATTTCTCCAAAGGACTTGCAATGCATCAATTAAGTGGTATAATTACAAAGAAGTTTTAAAATCCCACAAAATTCAAACTAATATTTTAGGAGTTAATGATGCAAAAAAGAAGATTTACGCTAATTGAACTGCTGGTTGTCATCGCCATCATTGCGATTTTGGCTGCCATGCTGTTGCCTGCCCTGAGCAAGGCGCGTGAGAAGGCGCGTGCCATCTCCTGCGTGAACAACTTGAAGCAGGTTGGCACTGGGCTGATTATGTACTGCAATGACTTTGACGACTTCCTGCCGCCTTGCGATATGACTGGTGGCACGCATCCTTATTGGAATGAGACCATGGTTGGGCAGCTGAGCACCTCCACCACGCAGAATGTCGAAGGCACCTACCTCAGCTCCAAGATTTTGAGATGCCCGAGCGCAGCAGGAAAGGGCGACTGGCACTGGTTCAGCTATGGCATGAACTGGCAAATCTCCAACCGCGCTTTCAGCTATAAGCTGGGTGCATTGAAGTCCCATAGCCAGAAAATCATCATCATCGACACAAGAAACCATGATGCAAGCGGCAATGTGAACAACAACATGTACCAGCGCTTCCAGCCCACGAGTACGAGCATGGGTGACACTGGCTGGGGATACCCCGCACAGACCCACGGCGACGCCTGCAACTGCCTCCACCTGGACGGCCATGTCCAGCCCTACAGAGTTCCTGATCAAAAGCAACCCTACGCCAGCTTCCCGTTCAATCCAAACACGACGGATTCCAAGCCATACATGCTTCCAGCATATTAACAGTAGAGGAGTTAACTCATGAGAAAGCTGTTTACACTGATAGAACTGATGGTGGTCATTGCCATCATTGCGATTTTGGCTGCTATGCTTCTTCCTGCCCTGAGCAAGGCGCGTGAGAAGGCGCGTGCCATCTCATGCGTGAACAACATGAAGCAGATTGGCACGGGACTCCTGATGTACTGCAACGACTCCGATGATTACCTGCCTATGGCAGACACAGGTGCGCGTCCTTACTGGCATGAAAGACTGGTCGGTGAGCTGTGCGCTTCCGACAAGCCCAATGTCGATGGCCAATACCTCAGCACCAATATCATGAGGTGCCCGAGCGCAACTGGGACGGGCTACTGGTATTGGTTCTGCTACGGCATTAACTGGGCTCTCACGGGGCGCTGGTCTGCTACATCTACCCCGAATGCCACGAATGCCAATGGTGTTTCAAAGCTCACCTCCATGAAGTCCCACAGCCAGAAGCTCATTGTCTTTGACACAAGACAGAACGATTCAAGCGGCAATCCGACCAGCAACATGTACTGGCGTGTCAACGTGAACTCGAAAGCTTATACGGATACTGGCTGGGGCTGGCCGAATGGTGCGCACAGCGACGCCTGCAACTGCCTGCACTTGGACGGGCACGTCCAACCCTATAGGGTTCCTGTCAGAACCGACCCGCATGGCGCTTTCCCGTTCAACGCCGCACAGGCCGATAGCAAGCCATATCTGCTTCCTGGCTATTAATCGGCTTCTATTTTGGGGCGCGCTTCATGCGCGCCCTTTTTTTTTTCGCTGCGCTTGCGCGCAATACCTGTTCTGTGCCTGGCACTTTAGTGCTAGGTAAAGAAAAAACAATCGGCGCATTGGGAAATTGGGAATATTGGATTAAATTAGTGTTTGTTTTCTGTATCATTAACAAATAGTCAAGGAGAAACAATTGTGAAGCGTTTGGCGTTAGTTTTTAGTGTGTTGGCGTGTGGTTTGCTGTTTGGACAGGACAAGGTTGCCTACATCAGCATGGAAAAGGCATGGGGGGAGTTCTACAAGACCTGCAATGCCAATGTGATTTTCGAGCAGAAGAAGCAGGAGTTCGAGGAGAAGATAGCCATTCTGCAACAGGGACTTGAGGCAGAGGCGAAGGAACTGAAGGCACTTCAGGCCGATGCCACCAATGAACTGCTTTCCGCAGACGCCAGCGAGGAGGCCAAGCGCAAGTTCCGCCTTCGCGCGGAGCTTTTCGCGGGCAAGCGCGATGACTTCGAGCGTTCGCGCCGCGGCGGCGTCCAGGAGCTGAACCGTCTGAAGGCTGAAACCGAGGACATGCTGATGAAGGAGTTGACGGGCTTCGTGGAGAAGTATGCCGCCGACAAGGGCATCACCCACCTCTATGACGTTTCGGGCCTGACGATGAACCGTCTGCCTGTCCTGCTGGTCTATCCGAAGGAGCAAGAGGTTACCAACGACTTTATCGCCGTCATCAATGCTGGACATGATCAGGAGTTGAAAGAGGCGAAGGAGAAGCTTGAGGCCATCAAAAAGAAAGAGGCGAAATAATTGGGGAAAACAGAAATATGCTGATTACAAGGACCGTACAAGAGATAGCGGAGCTGACGGGCGGGACGGTTGTCGGCAGCCATTCGGGCGAGCTTACAGGCGTGTCGTCGCTTCAGGAGGCGATGGAGACGGATGTCTCGTTTCTTGGCAACGAGAAGTACCTCCCGCAGGTGATGAAGTCGAAGGCAGGCGTTGTGCTGGTGCCGCCAAGCTACAAGGAGCAGCCTCCAGAGGGGCGCGCGTGGATTGTCTGCGAGAACCCTTCGTCGGAGTTCAGCAAGGTCGTGCAGGTCTTCACGCCCGAACCCGTCCACTATGAGCCAGGGATTCATCCGACAGCTGCCATCGATGCCACGGCGGAGATTGACGCGACTGCCTCCATCGGCCCCTGTGTCGTGGTTTCCAAGGGCGCGAAGATTGGTGCGGGAACGGTTATCTGTGGCGGAGCTTTTATCGGCGAGAAGGTCGTCATCGGCGAGAATTGTCTCATCTACTCGAATGTGAGCATACGCGAGCGCTGCATCCTCGGCAACCGCGTTACCTTGCACGCAGGGGTGGTCATCGGAGCAGACGGCTTTGGCTATGAATCGGGATCCGACGGCCATAAGAAGGTGCCGCAGGTGGGCATCGTCCAGTTGGACGACGATGTGGAAGTCGGCGCAAACTCCACCATCGACCGTGCGCGCTTCGGGCGCACATGGATAAAGGAAGGCACGAAGATAGACAACCTTGTGCAGGTTGGTCACAACGTCCAGATTGGCCATAAGTGCCTGCTGGTGGCGCAGTGCGGCGTCTCTGGCAGCACCGTCCTTGGGGATGGTGTGATACTGGCGGGACAGGCTGGCGTAGTCGGCCATCTCAAACTTGGAGACGGCACCATCATTATGGCGCAGGCTGGCGTGACCAAGGACACGGCGCCTGGCGCAGTGCAGTTTGGCTCGCCTGCTCAGGACCGCCGCGAATGGGCGAAGCAGGCTGTCTATATCAGTCGCCTTGAAGGACTTATGAATACCGTTAAGGAGCTCAAGGCCCAAATCGAAGAACTTCGGAAGAAGTAGTGGTTAGTGGTTAGTGGTTAGTGGTTAGTGGTTAGTGGTTAGTGGTTAGTGGTTAGTGGTTAGTGGTTAGTGGTTAGTGGTTAGTGGTTAG
>JAFTAC010000553.1 GCA_017458805.1 Victivallales bacterium
CTGCCATTTTGGCGAGATTGGCATCTCCCGTGCAGTCTATCAGCAACTTTGCCTCGATGTCGTAGAGACCGTCCTTTCCGCAGAGCGTCACCCGATAGCTTGAATCTTGTTTTTGGACAGAGCCGACCATCGTGTGATACTTCAGAACCGTGCCCGCCTTTACCAGCCATTCATCGGCGAGACAGGCATATACCATTGTGTCTATCCGAATCTGAAACATCGTATGGGAAACCATCGATGTATCTTTAGTGAGGAGGTGCTCTGGCAATGGTTTTCCGCATTCACGCCGCACTTGCTCTATCAGTTCCCAGCCAATGCCTCCTATGACCTGCCTGCCCCATGCATGGAATATGCCTGGGAAATTGACACCGCCTGCTGTAGTCGTGCCACCGCACATTCCGTTCTTTTCCACAAGGCTGACTCGCCCCGCTCCCAAAATACGCGATGCCTGAAGCGCTGCGCACAACCCAGCGCTTCCACCGCCAACAACTAGAATATCATACTGTTCCATAATCAATCGCTTTAACAAATGCTCTGTACCCCATAAGGGTAGGTAAATGCAGCGTTTTTGCTGCGTCCTGGCGGGCGCTTGCATTGGGCTACGATTATCACGCACGACCTGCGCTGGCCGCTTCAAGTAAAATCAATCAAGTACTAGCCCACTAGGAATCCGTAGCGGTAGATGTTCGGGGTGATCTTGTCAGAGAGGATTCTGTAGACAGCCTTGAAGGCGTCGAGGAGGGCGGTGTAGGTGGCATCGGGGCTGTCGGGGTTCATGGTGCCCCGCGCGTTGCGCCCCTGGAAGTGCTCGCGGATGTCATAGAAGCTGGCGTTCGGATTCGCATTGGGCTGTGCGTGGTAGTAGCGCCAGAGCTCTCGCGCGGCGTCGAAGACAGCCTGCGCCTCGGGTGAGAAGACGATGGGCGTGCGGTAGTCGTCTAACTCCTCCGCAGCGACAGGCAGCAGCTCCAGCTGCCCCTGCGGCTCCGTCGTTTCAGGCCTCCAGCGGCCCGCCATGTAGTCCAGCAGGAAATGCGAGGCGTACTTGTCCTGCGCGTTCACCTCCGCCTCCGTGAACGGAATCCAGTGGTTCACGCCGTCCGCGCTCTTGATGTTGTTGCTGCGGCTGAAGATTGTATAGGCGAGACAGTCCGTCTGGAACTCCCTGTCCGACTTCCAGCCATCATTCGGCCACAAGCACTGGTCACGGTCGTTCAACCATGTATGCTCGATGCAGTGACGAACCGCATTATAAATGGCGATAACGTAGAAATTCCGCCTTGTGATTGTGGCAACACGTGATTCGCGGATAAGACTTTCACTCGGTTTTGAGTCGATAAACACACCATTGTTATGCTGAAAGTCATTAGGCACAAAACAAAGCCACCCGATTGGTTCACCATTCTGCTCAAAAAAACCATGAAGCCAAGTATTTATCACTCGTTCACGTGAAACAGCGCAAATCGTCTTCGTACCAATGAAGTTATCTTTGCGATCATAAACATCCGCTATTGCCGATGAAAATGCTGTAGCTTGTACCGAAATTTGGGACTTATGGGACTTATGAGACACATGGGACGAATTGAACATAGGATGAGACACGCCCTCCTGTTTTCCAACAGCGTTTGTCCCCTCCGTCCCCTCCGTCCCCTCCGTCTCATCACGCCAGCTCCATACAAAGAAGCCGATGGGAAATTGTCCTTTCACATTGTCGAAAGTATCAGCAGGAACAAGAAAACACTTTTCCAACTTCCCACAAAAAGCATCGCGGAATGCCTGGAAATTGGGAGCTATTAGATGTTTCAGCGTTGAAAATTGCCCTAGAACGCAACCTGGAATCTCCTCATGAATGCGCATAAGGAAGAGCGCAAAAAGTTCGTTTACGGCCGCACCAATGCGAGGCTTGTATTTCTTATTGAGCGAATGGTCTGCAACACCAGCCTTGTTCTCGCCAGTTCCAGTTATTGTCCTTGTGGTAGCCGCCTCTGCATACGGGGGATTGATGAAAATGACGAGTTTCTTGCGTTTTTCGGGGTCGTTGATGATGGTTCGGAGGCCTTCGGGGAGGTCGGCGAAGTCGCCGTTGAGGAAGTCGAACTGGAAGATGTGGGAGGGGAGGAGGTTGGCGCCGTTGGCGATGCGGTCGAGCATCACATCCACGTCGGACTTGTCGAGGGTGGAAGCCCAGATGTTGTACTTGTTGACGAGTCCAGCCTCCAGGTTGCCCGTGCCTGCGCAGCAGTCCCAGATGGTGTACTCCTCCTGCCAGTTCTCCCCCAGGGCGGCGGCGAGGTACTCCTGTGCCTTCGCCACCCAGACAGAGGGCGTGAAGAAGCTCCCCTTCCGCTCGCGCACGTCCTGCGGTATCAGCAGGTCGCGCCGCTCGATGATGTAGTCCCAGTACTCGCGCTTCGGCGGACGGACGTATTTGTTCCAGAACTCGATGTGCTTCGCGCGCTCGTCCGCGAACTCCGCGCTGGATGCGTTGAAGAGCCCCAGGTCGTCGATGCGGCGGTTGAGTTCGTAGCGGGTCTGGCGCAGAACGACGTTCAGCTTGTCCTTCAGCGTCAGGTCGTGCTCGGAGAGGAGGTCCGCCAGGTAGAAGTCCGCATCCAGAATGCCCTGCCTCTTCGCGCTGTCCCACTTGATGTCAATCGTGGGCATGACGGAGCTGCGCCATTTGAGGTAGATGGAGACGAAGTTGTTCTTGGTGACGCGGATGCAGCTGACGTCCTGACGGTTGCTCTGGAAGTTCGCCTTGATGAAACGCGCCAGCTCCTCCGCATCCGTGGCGTAGTTATAGACATAGCTCCCCTGCTTGATGGTCTTCTCGATGAGCTCCCTGACCTGCTGGAACTCCTTTGTGGCGTGGTCGGAGGGGGTGACATTCCAGTTGAAGTCGTTCTGGTAGAAGACGTCGATGACGGCGCTGTAGGGGATGAAGCCGATTTTGTCCGCGTCGAACGCGCCGAGAAAGGCGGGCGGCAGGTATCGGTCGAATGTGCGCGCCTTGCCGATGGTCAGCACCAGTTGCGTGAACGCCTCCAGCAAATCGACGCTCCCCCGCTTGCTCTCCGCCCAGAGGAAGCTCTCCCGCTCGTAATCGAATGTGAGCTGCTTTCCGTCGCCGCTCTTTGCCGCAATGCAGAAATCAACGTTGCCGAGGATGGCCGTGCGGTCGAAGGCAGAGAAAAACTCCTCCCCCACCTTCAGCTTCAGCTCCTCCTCGCGTATGTTGCCGTAATATGTCATCGTTTGCAGGTGTGTTATGCGTTGAATTTTACTTGTTGATTATACTATGATTGTTTTTGTGGAAATTTCAAGTCAGATGTTCAATAAGAAAATCAAGACAAAAAACTCTTTGAGCTATAACTTTTTGAGCTATAACTTGTTGAACAATTCCAATCGGCAAGAAGGATTCCCTGGCTGGGCCTTCAACCGCCGCTGGGTGATGAAGGATGGCCACCATCGCACAAACCCTGGGCGGCTGAATCCCGACATGGTGCGTCCTGCGGGGCCGACAGACCCAGAGGTCTCCTTCCTTCTGATTAAAAACACTGCTGGCACGCCCATCGGGGCCATCGGGAACTTCACCTGCCACAGCACGGTCTTCTGGGAAGAGCAGTTCACCCCAGACTACTGCCACTACTGGCAGAAGGCGCTGCGGAAGACCTACGGGGAGGATTTCATCCTCGTCTTCACCAACGGCACCTGCGGCGACATCAACCAGGTTGACTTCACAAAGAACGCCAAGGAGAGTGGCAGGCCCCACGCCATCAACATGGGCGAAGCACTGGCAAAAGCGGCTGTCGAGGCCATCCAGGACGCCCCGCCTGAAGAGGCTCCCACGCTCGCCTGGGCTGGCACCGACGTGGAGCTTCCGCTGCGCATCCCTTCCACCGAGCAACTGGCAGCCGACAAGGAGCTGGTGGATTCCGCTCGTTTTTGCTTTTTTTCTCTATCATGCGATATTATCTAGTCGAAAAACCATAAGCCTTAATGGTTTTCTTGCAAAACAGCATGATTAGTTGATGACCACACTTTCTTCGCGTAAACCATAACGGAGAAAAAACATGACATTCAGAATTGCAGTTGCCCTGTTGGTGGCCTCCTTCATCTCCTGGGGGCAGCCCTTTTCC
>JAFTAC010000061.1 GCA_017458805.1 Victivallales bacterium
CTCTTGGAATCGGGGGCCTGCCATACCTTGTCGATGCATGCCTGGTCGAGTGCGAGCGGGTCAAGGGAGGCCAGGATGCCGATGTCGTGCATGTCAGGTTCTGCGGGGTTCGCATTGCAGTCGCAATCGACGCTCAAGCGGTTCATGACGTTGATGAACGCGATATTCTTGCCTTTGTCCATCGCCATGCAGACTGCCACGGCTGCCTCGCCCATCGCCTCCAGGAAGGGGATCTGATCGCCGATCCAGGGATTGGTCGGGCTCTTGCCACCAGAGTGGATGATGGCCTTGCCAGACTTTCCCGTGCTTGTGCCGCTGCCGAAGCCGATGGAGAGGTTCTTGAGCGCACCGCCGAACCCACCCATCTGGTGCCCCTTGAAGTGGGAGAGTACCAGGTAGGAGCCGTAGTTGCCGAAATGGGAGCCGACATAGTCCTCCTTGAGAACCTTGCGGTTCACGGGGAGCGTGGTGTAGCCCTCTTCGTCAAGCAGGTCGAACTTGGCGATGTCCAGATAGCCGCGCTCCTTTACGGCCTGGTGATGCATCGCATTGGAGGCGCGGCTGCCACCGTAGGCAGTGTTGCATTCCACGATGGTGCCGTCCACCATCTGCACCAAATCCTTGATGAGGGCAGGGCGCAGGTGGTTGGTCTTCGCCGACTCGCCCGTGCTGATCTTGACGCCGACCTTGCCGTTCGGCTTCCAGCCGAGCGCCTGGTAGGCGCGGACAAGCCCCGCTGGACTGATGTCCTTCGTGAAATAGACGATTGGCGCGGACGCATCTTCCACCGCCTCGCATTTCCATTCGGGAATCTTCACCTGCTTGTCTTCCTTTGGCGCTCCATTGAGCCGATACACGAGGCCGACGCCAAGAAGCAGAACTACTGCCGAAATGACCAGAATGTTTCTTTTCATTGCTGTTTTCCCTTGCTGAAGTTGTTGTTGTTAATGCGATTGTTCACGCGAACCTTCAGATTTCCTTTCCAAGCCGATAGGCCTGTTCGGGATACTTTGTGCGTTCAATTGCGCCGACGGGCCAGACGCCTGGCGCGATGACCTGCCCAGCGTCCGTCCAGCCCAGGTATTTCAGGAGCACGTCATAATGGGACTTGATGGGGACGGCTTCAGAGGCGGCGGTGTTGGCGTAGGTCATCAGCAGCACCGCCTTCTTGGGGACGTGGATGGAGCCGTTGATGGCGTAAAAACGGTCGATGACCGCTTTGAGCTGTGCGGAAATGCCGAAATAGTACATTGGTGTGGCAAACACCACGCAGTCGGCGTCGATGATGTGCTTGCGGACAAACTCGAAATCGTCCTTGAAGACGCACGGCCCGTCCATGCCACAGGCGTTGCAGGCGATGCAAGGATGAACGTTCTTGAACGCCGCGTCAAAGCGCTCGACGGAGTGCCCTGCCTCCTTTGCGCCCCTGATGAAATGGTCTGCCAAAGTGGCGGAGTTGCCGCCCTTGCGCGGACTGCCCGTGAGCACCAATATCTTCATCTTTCCTTTTCTCCCCTGCATCCTGCCTACTGTTGCCCCAACATCCGCCGCGCCGCCTAAGATGCCAACGGCACCGATTCCCGCCGCGGCGATTGTTATATTTTTAATGAAATCACGTCGGTTCATGGATTGTCACAAATTGCAATGTTTATTTTGTAGCATCCGCTGCCCAGGCCTTTAGCGTGTCGGCATCGACTGAGGCGCCGAAACGGCGTCCTTCGGTGACCTTTGCCTTTGGAGCAAGCGCCTGGAGATTGGCGGTCGAATCGCCCATTCCGCTGCCGCCAGATGTGGCGAAGGGCACTATTGTCTTCCCCGCAAGTGCCTCGGCGTTGGATTCGACAAAGGTGTCGATGATGGACGGCTCGCGATACCACCAGATCGGGAAGCCCACGAACACCGTCGTGTAGTCCGCAAGGTTTGGCACGGCGTTCGCGATGGCGGGGCGGCTCTTGCGGTCGGCCATCTCGACGGAGCTGCGGCTCTTCTTGTCCCGCCAGTCAAGGTCGTCGGCCGTATATGGCTTTGCAGGGACGATTTCGACGAACTCCGCGCCAATTGCAGCGGCTAGACGCTGTGCGACTCCCTTTGTGGTTCCAGTGGCTGAAAAGCAGACGACAAGTGCTTGGTTTTTCATGTTAGCTACTCCTTTTTCTTTGTTTGAATTTGTGTTTTCTTTCGTGCAACCGCACAATGGCAACAATGCGGCCAGCGCGAACGCGATGGCAAATGATAGATGTTTCATGTTGTTGTTCTCCTTGTTAAAGATCTGTCCATCTCATTTCGTGGCCTCGGCGTAGGCCTTGTCATCGACTGGTTCAAGCCATTGGTTGGACTGCTCCGTTCCAGGGACTTCCAGCGCGATGTGCTGGAACCAGCATCCGGGGGCCGCTCCATGCCAGTGCTTGATTCCAGCGGGGATATTCACCGTGTCGCCCTTTACAA
>JAFTAC010000062.1 GCA_017458805.1 Victivallales bacterium
CCGCAGGTGTTTGACCTGCTATACCTTGTGGATGATTTCAAATAACCTTTAATTACCCTCTGCGCAGAACAACCTTTGACTTCAGCCCAGCTGGCAAGGGCACGACATCCTGGTCGAATCTGCCACCGCGGAAACGCGGGCCGAGGGTATTGGTCAAATCCAGTCGCAATATGGCAGGCGTCTTCAACAGCTCCCGTCTGGCAAAGAAGCGATATGGTAGCGCAAAGAGCGTTCCCAACGAGATGCCGTTGACAGCACATGTCACGACATCGCTTCTTTGCTCTGGAATCTCAATGACGACATCGCAGTCCAATGCCTCCAAGGGCAAAGAATAATGCAACGTGCCACAGAAGCTTTCGTCATGTGACGGCGACACCTTGAAATCCTGCACACTAAACGTCGCCAGAAGCTCTGTGCCCAAATGCCTCTTTAGCACACTCTCGACTGGCTTGCTGGACAAGAACATGGATTCGCCAGGAGCCAGGAAGAGCCTGCCGTCAAAGGAGTAGTCCTCCTGTCGAATGGGGTCAAAGAAATGCCAACCCCTTTTTGTGTCAAGGTTGGTGATTCGCGTGTCAACCGTTTGCTTCAGGGATTCGTTTACCATAAATATGAGGTCATATCCATCATGTTCTGTCAGATGGAGATAACGCAATGTTGGAGCTGGAACGGACAAGCTCAGGTGGTCAGCATCATCACCAAGGAGCTTTGGCAGCTCGCAGAGATTTGACTGATTCACGTTTATGAGGCGAAGCCCGCAGCTGGAGAGTGTTGAGCGTGCCTCTTCTGGCAAAAGATCATAATCGCCCACCACCAAGGTGTCGAGAGTAACCTTTCCCAGCCGTAATGTGCCCTGCGTTGCATGGCGATTCTGCAAGGCGTCCAGTGGCACAATGATGCAGCTGTATTGCGCCAGGCTCAACGTGCGTATCACATCACGGCAATAAAGGGTGTTGTGGCCGCTCCACTCCGCCTCTGCATGGTAAAGCACGCCACATCGGGTCGTCCAATCGCCGTCGGATAGCATTTGGCAGGCAATGTCCGCATACTCCCGCCATAAGTGAAAGAATGGCCACTGCGGATTGTTGCCCTGGGCAAAGAAATGCGGCGGACAATCTGGATCGGGATATTTAGGCGAAAAGGCATGGGGTACAATGCGGTTCACGCCACGCACCAACGCCAAATCCGTGTGCCACTTCATCTCGGAAAGCCCTTCGCACCAGCCGTATGCCCCGAAATCCTCAACAAACGCGGGTTTTCCGTTGATTGCACCGCAGCTTCCACCTAGCAGCATCAACTCCCAATGGAAAAAACGGGAGTTGTACTGTCCAAACACGCTTGGCAAAACCCCATCGGTACAATCGGGGCGATTCTGTCCCAAAACGGTATCGACACCTGCCCAGTCCTGCCCCTCCTGGCTGCGGAAATAGTGGCCGTCGCCATAGCCAAGGCGCGAGTGGGCCCCATTGTCCTCTATGACATGCCCAATGTAAATCAGGTTGTGCCGTCGGCAAAACTCGCCAACCTGCTGCGGGAAGGCCTTGGAGTAGAGGCGCGAGACCTGTTCCATAAAGCGCTGGCGAATACCACCAGTCACTCCCTTGTTGTTGGATTCCAGCATCAAATGGGGAAGACCATTCAAGTCAAGAGATGGATGGTACGGCAGGCTCATCGGCTCCTTGCCTGGCAGCGCTTCATAGCTGGCGGCATTTCCAAGGCGCGGTTCATCACTGAAAAAACCGATGAAGGAGCGTCCGACAAACTGCTGAAGCTTCTTCACATGCGGCGCATAAACAGTATCAATATAACATTTTACTGCTTCCTGCGAAAGGAAATTGATATAATTTCGGGTGTGGTTTTCGCCGCCATTTCGGGTGATTTTCCATAGATTGACGACATAGCTACCAGCAGCCAGCTCAATTTCAAAAGCGGGTTTTGGCAATTCGACCAGGCTTTCGTTGTCAAAGGTATTGTCATCAAGACGTTTGAAAAGAAAGACCTTGGCGATTTCTCGGTCGCCCATGCCTAAATAGTTGTCAGGCTTGAAGGAAAAACCTCCGCCTGGATGCCTCACATCAATCGCAACGGGTTCCAGAAGCAGGCGCAGATGCTCTGGATGCTCCGAAGCGATCTTCCCGTCTGCATATCCGCTGGGGAAATGGCTGTCGTCAAAAAGCAGTGCCTTCATTCCGAGTTCATCGGCCAGTGTGAAGATGAACTCCAGCGTCTCCCACCACCGTTTGCCCATATAGTCAGGAAAGGGGCGTGACTCGATTATGAAGCCACGCAAGCCCGCACTGTGCATGGCGCGAATCTCCCGCTCAATGACAGGAAACTCTTCACCATGAAGCCAGAACAATGGAAGAATGTAGGGAAATGGTTTCATCTCTGCAACGCCATGATCTTCTGGGCGCAGCGGACGGTCGCCATGGCGTCGGAGGCGTATTCGGCGCCGATGGAGGAGGCAAACTCCTCATCGACGACGGCCCCGCCCACAATGAAATGCAGCGCCAGGCCGCGTTGTTTCGCCAGTTCAATGACGTTCTTCATCTCGCCCATGGTGGTGGTCATCAGCGCGGAAAGCGCAACCAAATTGGTGCCCTCTGCGACGGCGCGGTCAAGGATGACCTCGGCAGGCACGTCCTTACCCAGGTCGATGACCTCGAAGCCATAGTTCTTCAGCATCATGGCGACGATGTTCTTGCCAATGTCGTGGATGTCGCCCTTCACGGTTGCAATGACAATCTTGCCCGCGCTGGTGTCATCCTTACGTCCTTCTGCGAGAAGCGGTTCCAACTTCGCCATCCCGGCTTGCATCGCCAGTGCGCCCGCCATCAGCTGCGGCAGGAAGAACTCGTGCCTCTCGTATTTGTCGCCAACCTCGGCCACGGCGGGAATCAGCACCTTGTCAACGATTTCGGAGGCAGGGGTGCCTTCTACCAAAGCCTCGTCAATCGCCCTGTTCATGGCGCTGACATCGCCGTCCAACAGAGATTGTCGGATGGCCTCCGCTTTGGATTTCACAGGCTTCTTCTCGGCGGTTGCCGCCGTTGCGGCGGTTGTGGAGCCATACCTTGTGATAAAGGCAGCGGCATTCAAGTCGCGTCCAAAGAGAACATTAGAGGCATAGACCATCTCCATGATGTCGGCGTTCATGGGGTTGGCGATGGCCATCGTCAGCCCCTTGCCGATGGCCGCCCCCAGGAAGGCGCGGTTCACAAGGTCGCGCCTAGGCAGGCCAAAGCTCACATTGGAGAGGCCGCAGACTGTCCCGCAGCCGAACTCATGGGCTGCCCAGTCGATGGTGTTCAGCGTCGTCACAGCCGCCTCCTGGTTGGTGGAGACGGTCATCACGAGCCCGTCAACCACCATGTCCGACTTGTTGTAGCCGTACTTCTGAGCCTCATTGAAAATGCGGTTGACCCTTTTGGCACGCCCTTCGACAGTCGGCGGGATGCCGTCGTCATCCAACGGCAGGGCGATAATCATAGCCCCGTACTTGGCGGCGATGGGCAACACCTTCTCCAACCTGTTCTTTTCAGCGGAGATGGAGTTGAAAAGCGCACGTCCTGGATAGAGGCGCAGGGCGGCCTCCGCCGTTGCAGGATTCGTTGTGTCGATGCAGAGTGGAAGCTGTGATTCAGCGGAAAGGATTGAAACCACCTTCCGCAGAGTCGCCGTCTCGTCAATGCCAGGCAGACCGCAATTCACGTCCAGCAGAACCGCCCCTGCCTCCGCCTGCTCCTTTGCAAACCGTCTGACCAAATCAAAGACACCACCGCGAAGCTCGGCTTGCAATGCCTTCTTACCCGTTGGGTTCAAACGCTCTCCGATGACGGAAAATGGACGTTTCGCCCCCAGCTGGACGACAGTGGTTGCACTGGAAACAAAAGATGCACCAACTCCTTTCAATGCAGGAGGTTCCAACTCCGAAACAGCCTGTGCAAGGCATTTTATGTGCGCAGGTGTCGTGCCACAGCAGCCTCCGACGATACCCGCACCAGCGGCTACCAGTTTGGAGGCGACGGCGCCAAACTCCTCTGGCTGCATGTCAAACAGCGTTTTGCCCGTGGCAACGTCCAGATGTGGCATCCCCGCATTCGGCTTCGCGACAATCGGCACACGCGCAAACTCAGCCATCTGGGCGACGAAACTTGCCATCTGGTCGGGGCCTGTTGAACAGTTACAACCAACGGCAGAAGCTCCAAGTGCCTGCAAGGCAACTATTGCGGATGCAGGGGTATTTCCCGTAAGGGTGCGCCCGCTGGCATCAAATGTCATCGTCACCAGCACGGGTAAGTCGCAGAGTTCACGGATGGCGATGAGGGCGGCGCGTGCTTCCTGCAAGTCCATCATCGTCTCGACGGCAAAGCCATCCACACCGCCCTCCAGCAGTGCTTTTGCCTGCTCCTTGTAAACCTCTACAATTGTTTCAAAAGGCTGCTCTCCAAAAGGTTCCACAAACTTTCCAGTGGGGGCGATGTCACCAAAGACCAAGGCGTGTGAAATACCCGCGCGGGCTATCTCGGCCAGTCGGCGGTTCAACTCGGCGGTTTGTGTCTCCAAGCCGAACTCGGCCAGTTTCAGGCGGTTCGCACCAAAGGTCGGCGCATAGACGATTTGCGAGCCAGCCGTTTCGTAGGCGGACTGCACGGCGTGGATTGCCTCGGGATGCTCCAATATCCAGGCTTCGGGGCAGACACCAGCAGGCAATCCATGCTTGGCAAGCTCAGTCCCCGTAGCACCATCCAATATCACTATTCCTTGTTTGCATAGAGATGTGAAATCTTCTGTCGTCATGGACAACACCTCCTAAGATATTGGAGAAAAACAGCAATAAACGATTCAGTGAAGAAAAGGAGACGAACGGGACGAACGGGACAGAAATACCGCTTAAGCAAGTCCCTAGGTTCCCACCGTCTCCTCCGTCCCAAGTCGGTTTTTAGCGTGCCACTCTTGCCACGATTTCCTTACAGCCCTGCGAGTTTCCGTTCGAGCAGGGCTAAGGAGCGCTTGAACTCCTCGTCCTCTTTGCCACGCTTCTCGACGGTGGAGACGGCGTGCAGCACGGTTGCGTGGTTGCGCTGGAACTTGTCTGCGATAGAGGGGAGCGAGAAGGAGGTCAGCTTGCGCGCAAAATACATGGCCACCATGCGGGGAACAGCGATATTGGCGGGACGCTTCTTGCTGGTCATGTCCGCCAGACCGATGCCGAAAAACTCCGCCACGATGCGCTGGATATCCTCGACAGAGACGATTGTGCCAGCCTCCTCGCTGATAATGTCCCCCAGAAGATTCTCCGCC
>JAFTAC010000554.1 GCA_017458805.1 Victivallales bacterium
GAGCTTTTCAAAAAGACCTGCGCCGAAGCTGGCTACACCGCCGATATGATTCTCCCGCACGACAGCTATCTCATCAACCTCGGTCAGCCCGACGCCGAAAAACGAAAGCAGTCACTCAACTCCTTCATCGATGAGCTGAAGCGCTGCCATGCCCTCGGCCTGAAGCTGCTGAACTTTCATCCCGGAAGCCATCTCAAGCTTGTATCAGAGGCGGAGGACATCAAGATCATCGCAGAGAGCGTGCGCGAGGCGCTGAACACTGTTCCCGATGTGACAGCTGTATTCGAGAACACGGCAGGTCAGGGGAGCAACCTTGGCTACACTTTCCAGCAGCTGGCCGATATGCTGGAGGCCGTGGGGATGCCCGAACGGGTTGGTGTCTGCTTCGACACCTGCCACGGCTTTGCCGCTGGCTACGGCCTTGTTACGGAGGAAGAGTTCCAGCGCACTTTCGATGAGTTTGACCGCATTATCGGCTTCAAGTTCCTGCGTGGTATGCATCTAAATGATGCAAAAGGCGTGCTTGGCCAGAAACTGGACAGGCACGCCGAACTCGGTGCGGGCAACATCGGCAAGGAACCCTTTGCACGCATCATCAAGGACAGCCGTTTCGACAATATCCCCCTTATTTTGGAGACGCCCGACGAGGCAAAATGGGCCGAGGAAATCGCCTGGCTGAAATCGAATGTCCGGGGCTAGCAGGCTATGTAATTTAGGCTAAGGAAAATGGTAAAAATCTTGTCTTTTTTGTTTCTGTCCATCAGCGCAGTCGCGATGGCGGGTTCCGGGAATCTGATAAAGAATGGCTCGTTTGAACAGGGGCTTGAGAAGTGGGGCCTCTGGTGGGCGAACGGCAATCGGGAAACCGCCCGCACAGGAGTCACGGACAAGGTGAGGCTGGATGGGCAAGCCGCCCTGGAGGCGGACATGCCCGCCGGGCCCAGTCGCTGGAGCATTAGCCAGAAGGTTGCCGCGAAGCCGGAGACCGACTACGAGTTTTCCTTCCACTTCTTCACGCCCAACGATGCGCCGGGGAAGGGGATGGCGCGTCTGAGCTTCTGGGATGCGGACGGCAAGCACCAGGGCTACTATGCACAGCGCAGCCTGCCCCCTACGGCGAATGTCTGGTGCGACTACCACGCCGTGGTCACGACGGCGTCCAACATCGCCGCAATCACCGTCGAGCTCAACATGTACGGGCCGGGGAGAAGCTATTTCGACAGCGTGCAGCTGCGTCCGCTGGGGAAGGGAGGCCAGCGGTGGGCGGCGCTTTACCCCGACAATTCGCCGATTGTGCTGAAGGCCTCGCGCAAGGTCCCGCCAGAGGAGAACATCTTCCCCTATTGGAGCTATACCGCCGCCGCTGACCGCTGCTTCAAGCTGGCCAATGCCATGGCGACGCCCTACTCGCTTGCGGGCGAGATGACGGAGGCCGCACGGCATGGGCTGGCCCCCTTCTACCATCAGTGGCATTCGGCAGATGCGGAGCTTGCCAAAAAGCTGCGTCTGGCCGTCCTCTACTATCCACTGGGGGCTGTTTCGATGGAGATATCGAGCCAGAAGCCCGTGTGCGACTACATCGGGGGCGGGCTTCACCCCAACGACCCCGAGCTTGTCAGGCGCGTGATGGAGAAGCTCGAGACCGAGGACTTCCGCAATGCCTCCCCGGATGCACCCGTCATCTTCTTCATGCGGGACGAGCTCTACGGCAATTCCCTGCGCTTCCCGAACGGCTACCCGAATGTGAAGAGCGACTACTGGAAGGGGATGTCCGAGGCGGTGAAACGCGAGACAGGCTTCGGAAAGTACGGCCTCCCAAAGGACCCCAAGGATACGGACCCGTTCGCCCGCATCGCCATGGCGCGATACCAGAACGAGCTTTCCATCAGGAATCTGCGCACCCAACATGACGCCTTCAAGAGACGATTCCCCCGTGGGAAAATCATCGGCTGCGACGAATGGAGCGCGGTGACGGCTCTCGACTGGGAAAGGCTGGCGGAGCTCATCGACATGCAACCCGGCCAGACACTTCACACGAAGAGCGGCTCCAACAGCTTCGCCACGGCGATGCTGACACAGTTCTACCGCTACATGACGGGGAAGCCCGTCTATCCGTTCCTCCAAATCGGCAAGTATCCAGTCGCCCCCTCGACGGAGCAGCTTCAAGATATCATCACCCAGGGGGTGCGCTCGGGAGCCTCGGGCTTCTTCGTCGGCACGGTGGAGTGGTATGACCGAGGCAATGAATCCCCCCGCTTCGCCGCGCCAGACAACTGGCGGACCTATCTGGATGGCGTCAAGCTGGTGCGCGAGCTGGGCGTGGTGCCACGGGAGGACGACCATCGCATGATGCTGCACTTCTCCAGCTTCACTCAGATGAGCCTGGGGCTGGAGCCCTCCACGGTCCTCCCCTCGACCTACGCCCTGCTGGGGCCGCGTTGCCGCAGCTGCTTCACATTCGTCGATGACTACCGCATTGAACGGCATGCGGAGGTCTTGAAGGGCTACAAGGTGCTGGTGGTGCCCCAGGCGAAATACACGACCGGCACGATTCTGTCCCGCTTCGAGAAGGCGGTTCAGGATGGCGCAACGCTTGTGGTGTTCGACCCCGACGCCTTCATGTTCGACATCGACGGCACCTCCCTGGCCGGGCGCCGCGAGGCGCTCTTCGGCGTCACGACGGGGCAATCGCGTGCAGGAACGAATGTCATAATAGACAAGGAGCGCCTCTCGAACCCCACGAACACCTTCTCTCCAATCCGCATTTTGGACATGGAGAACACCAGGGTGGTGGCGACCGACGTTTCGGGTGCGCCTGTCGTTGTCGAGCATGCCTTTGGCAAGGGGAAGGTATGGTACTTCTCCTTCAGGCTGCCCGACAATTTCACTGTCGATGACTACGACTGGATTGTCCGGCTGCGCAAGTGGATACCGCTCTGGGGAGGCGGAATCGACTACGGTTTTTGGCGGTGGAAGCTGGATTTCCCGAGGCATGAGCCGCCTGTGGAGAGGCGTTTCGAATGCGTCAGCGGGAACGGCATGTATATGGTGTGCAACTCGATGGACACTTCAATGAACGCCAAGGCTGGCTGCCGCTACCGCTACGATGCCGCCCCCAGGGCGTGGCCCGATGACGCGGTGGATGCACAGGGGATGGTGCAGGGAGGGAGGCTGCTGAACCGCCTCCAATACGCCAAAGTGCGCAAGGACGCATCAGGCAATTTCACAGCTCCCGAGGAGATGGCGCCTGAACGCTGGGCGGTGCGCTGGGGGCGCGGCGAAGGCGGCCCCAATGCTATAACCTTTGATTTCCACGAGCCTGTCAGCGTGGATGGAGTTCGTCTCTTTTTCGGCGGCGTCTTGCCCGAGACGGCCTTTGAGGGCAGCACGGACGGCAAGGAGTTTGCCAGGATCGGAACCATTCCGGAGGCGCAAGCATCGGAGAACGCCGTCGCCAGGGCGGAGTTTTTCGCCGGAAGCCCGTGCGCATTCCGTTTCTGGCGGCTTTGCTGGGTGAAGGCGCCTGATACGGAGCTGATGCTTTCAGAATGCGATTTCTGGCGCAAGAAACAGGGAAAAGGCAATTAGTGCTGAAATCAGATGGAGCTAGGAACTGTGCAAAAACAACCAGTGCAGATAGTGTGCTTTTTGCGCATATCCGCCGTAATAGCTCGTTATGCAGGTAGCTGCACACCTTGCAATTACGGCAAAACTGCATCCAAAATCCCTGCAATCTGCTTGCACAGCTTACTTGGGCACGGTTCCTTACTTTATACGGACTTGTAGTTTGCCCTTCCGAAACTGTGTTTGTGTCTTATTGGCTGGCGGCTTTGTCCCGGATGGGTTGGTCGGCCTGGGGGCGGTCGTCTGGTGTGAAGTCGTGGGCTTCACGTTATGCCGATGATTGCTCTCACGCCGAATGACAGCAGGATTGCTGGATGGCGGAACGGCTGGCTTGCTGCCGGTCGGCGGCACGGCTGGCTTGTTGCCGGAGGGCGGCACGGCTGGCTTGTTGCTGGTCGGCGGCAC
>JAFTAC010000555.1 GCA_017458805.1 Victivallales bacterium
ACCATGCATGCCCGACTGAGGTTTATGGCAAAACGCATCCCGAGTATTTCATCATGAAGGGTGGCAAGCGGGACCCGTCGGCTAATCATCTCTGCATTTCGAACCCGGAGGTGCAGGAGCTCATCTACCAGGAGGCCTTGAAACGGCTTGATGACGGCGCGAAGACTGTCCAGTTGGCGCAGACGGATGGCTACCAGCCCTGCGGCTGCGACAAGTGCCTGGCCTTTGCGGGCACTGATGACATTGGCGAGAAGCTGTGGGTGCTTCATCGCTCGCTGGCCGAGCGTCTGCTCAAGGACAGACCTGGCAAGAACATGCATATCATCTGCTACGGGCCGACAGCTGCTCCGCCCAAGACCTTTGACTCCTTCCCCGACAACGTCGTTATCGAACTTTGCAACTACACCAAGGAGACCTTTGCCAACTGGAGCAAAATCCGCGTCAAGCAGGGATTCACGGTCTATATCTACAACTGGGGCTTCTATCAACTTGTCGGCATCACTCCCAAGACGACTCCCGACTTCTGCGCCGCGCAAGTGCGCCTTTTCATCAACAACAACGTGAAGGGCATCTACCGCTGCGGCTTTGGCGAACTCTGGGGACTGGAAGGACCCTGCTACTATGTCTATGGCAAGATGATAGACGACATCAACCAGAACCACCTTTTGCTGCTGGAAGAGTACTATAAGCGCTGCTTCGGGAACGCCTATGCGCCGATGCGCACTTTCTTCAACACGTTGTATGAGCGCCTTTGGAGCCAGTATGTCTATCCGATGAGGAACCGCGGCTTCGAGGCCGACCCCATCTCCTCCTACTCTGTGTTGCCGAAGAACCCGCGCATCGTTCTTGGGGCCATCTACACGCCTGATCTGATTGATACATTGGAGACCAACCTCTCCCGCGCGGAGGCGATGGCTGACACGCCTCAAGTGAAGGCGCGTCTGAAGCTGGTTCGCGTGGAGTTCGACTATGTGAAGAACCTGGGGAGTTGCATCTCCTTCTACAACGCCTATCGTTTCAAGCCGAACAATGAGAATTTCGAGCAGCTGGCAGATGCAATTCAGGCCCGCAATGCGATGATTGACGGCTTCTACGATGAAAAAGGGCGAATGATTCATCTTCCTGAAATGCGTGAATTGACTCTGTTTGGAGGCATCACCAAGGCCATGTTCAAGGTCAACGGGCGTCTGCGCGCACCGTTGGCGGCCCCCTTCACATGGAATGTGGAAGCTCTGCGCGCTGGAGGCATCCTTCCTGGCTTCGCCACGAGGAAGATGACTGTCCAGAAGGCGAAAGGGGCTGTTGGAAGTGACTTTGAGGCAGGTGCCTGGGCAGGGCTTCCATGGCATAAGCTGGGGGGCATCCAGCTGAACGAGGTGGATTTCGAAAACCGCTTTAAGGTCACGTATGATAACGAAAACCTCTATTTTGCCATCGAAGCGCAGGTGGACCCAGGCTTCGACTACCAGGTGTTCGGCAAGGACGGTGCCTGCTGGCGCGAGGACTGCCTGGAGGTGATGCTCGACCCGTCTGGCATGAGACAGAGCTATTACCACTTCATCTCCAATCCATTAGAGGGGTCCCGCTATGATGCGGCTTTGGGCTTCATCACAGACACGCTCGACCCAATGTATGGCAAGGCAGACCCTTCGTGGGACGGCGAGTGGCAGTGCAAGTCGGTCCTCAAGGACGGTCTTTGGAGTGCGCTTTTCGTGGTGCCCTTCAAGACCCTTGGCGGGAGCATGCCCCTGCCTGGTGCGCATTGGACGATGAACATCGGGCGCGAAGCCTACCGAATGGATGCGGTCGGCAAGGAGAAGTTCCATCCACAGCTGATGCTCTGGTCTCCGAATCTGGAGGACATGGGGTTCCATTCCATGGAAGCCTTTGGCGACATGGTATTTGAATAAAGGGAGGTTTTTATGTCAGTACGTTTTTGGATGACAGTGTTTCTGCTGGCTTCTCTGTTGTTTATGTCCAGCGGTTGCAGCAAGCGACGCAAGATGATTGAGCAGCAGCAGACCGAGATAGCCAAATGCGAAGGCGAAATCGCTACGGTTGCTGCTGATGAGGAGTGGCGCAAGGAGCGTGAAACAGTTCTTGAAAGTCTTGCGTTGGAAAAGCAACCAGAGGTGCTGCGCAGCACTGTCTGCAGAAATCTGCGTGACTTGCTGAAAGGCAAGTATGTTAACTTGAAGCATGCCGTTTCGGCGGATTTGCTGAAGGCCATCTCGTTTAACGACATGGATAAGATGTATCAGGTGTTCAGCGAGGAGCCCGCAGTGGCAAAATTGGCGATAGCCGACGATATGAAGCGGAAGGTGGAAATGGATTTGGGAGTCAAGTCGTTCCCGCAGTTAATCAAGCAGTTTGACGAGCAGTACCCTATGTTTCGCGTTGCCGACCTCGCGAATGGCGTTGATGGGGACATGGTGCGCTTCAACAAGGTAAACGGTGTGAGGCGCACTGTCAGCGGTCGTCTCAATTCAGTCATGGAGAAGGGGGCGAAGTTCGACGCAACCTTCTGCCCATTCGAGGACATGCCTGACGAGATAGTCGTCCGCATCTATCCAGAGACAAGAAAGCGCTATTTCCGCATGAAGGCGGCGGAAATCCAGCTGGAGCAGAATCTGCAGGTCAGCAAACGGCTGCGCGAAGTCCTGCCTGCCCGCTTTGTCGAGTGCGGCTATCTTCTCCTGCCCGAATGTGTCGGGGAAGTGGTGGATTTGACCAGTCCAGATAACTGGACGTCGAAGCCTGCCTTGCTGAAACTTGCCTACAAGGACACCCTTGGGGGGAAGATGCAGGCCAACAACTATGTGTTCACGGAGGTTCTGCCTGAAAACGGCAAGGAGTGGGTCCCAGAGGATGTTCTTGACAAGCTGGAAGACCTGAAAAAACGCAAGCAAGGTCTCGAAGAGACCCTCGAAAACCTCATGCAGAGGAAGTGAATGAAAGGGGGTGCATTCAATACGCCCCTCATTTCTGTGCAACTGTATTCTCGCCTTTGTTGGCATCCAGCGGTGCGGTGTTATTCATCTGGCGGTTTTGCCCAGGCATGATTTGGCTCTCGCGGAAGCTGAAGTAGTTGTTTTCCCTGCCAGTAATGCGTCTGCCGACGATGATGTGGTCTAGAACCGTGATGCCGATTATCTCGCCTGCATCGCAAAGCATCTTCGTGATGCGGATGTCATTCGCCGATGGCACGACATCCCCGCTGGGATGGTTGTGGCAGATGATGATGGTCGAGCAGGATTCCCGTATGGCGTTGCGGAACACTTCACGTGCGTGTACCAAACTTTTATCGACCAGCCCTATTGTGACCTGCTCGCTGCGTATCAGGCACATCTTGCAGTCCAGCAGCAGTACGTAGAAGTTCTCCTGGTTTGCGCCTAGTAGCAGCCCGTTCATATAGTCTGCTATGATTTGGGGCGAGTTCATCTTCGGGCGATAGGCCAACTGGCGGCTCATGAGTCGCTTGACCAGCGACAATGCCGCATACAGTTCCAGTGCCTTCGCGGGCCCCATACCTGGTATCTCGCAGAATTCGCCAATCGTTGCATCGCATAGACCCAGCAGATTGCCGTTGAAACGCTCCAGCAGACGCTGCGCCATCTCCATGACGGGCACCCCATGGGTTCCCGTACGCAGCAGAACCGCCAGCAACTCCACATCGCTCAACGCTTCAGGCCCAAACTGAAGCAATCTCTCACGGGGCAATAATTTCACATCCTGCATATATTCCTCTTTTGCTCATAGCTAGTTTCGCTTGCTATAAGATATTCAAATTTGGAATAAATGCAAATACAAAGTGCGTTTTTTGTTGTTTTAGCTGTGCGATGCCACAGTAGGGGTAGCGACGGCGCCCTCTCCGTCGTGCGCTGGGGGTAGCGACGGCGCCCTC
>JAFTAC010000556.1 GCA_017458805.1 Victivallales bacterium
CGACTGGAGATAGTCGTTGTAGGCGAGGGGAAGAATGCGGTAATAGTCTTCGACTAGCTTGTCGCGAAGAATGCTTGCGAACTGCCTATGCACTTCGCCTTGCGTGGAGACACGGAAATAGAGCTCCAGCTCCTTGCTGGCCTTGTTCTCCAGCTCGTTCCAGAAGCTCTTGAATAGCAGGCTGGCCTCCCAGTAGTAGCTCTGGTTGGCCTGGGCATTCAGCAAATCCCTCCAAACCTGGCTTCGTAACTCCATGCAGGCGGAAACCAGCTCTTCGATTCGCTCCTGCGATTTCGGAAGCACTTTGGCAAAGCGCACGTCATTTGCGACTTCGTGCAGGAGGGATGAGATGTCCGTCTCGCATTTTTCCAGAAGAGTTAGGGTGCCCGCGTCAGAGGTGCGTTCTATCTTCAACAGCCGTGCTTTCTCCTGGTCGAGCAGCGAGGCAAGGACCTTCAGGCTGGCGGACAGGTACTCAGAGGGAATCTCCTCAGCCTTTTGGTTGAACTCCGCCAGAGTCGTGGCGTCGCCGATGATATCGAAGGTGATTCCCTCTGGAAGTGAGCTCTTCAAAGCACTTGCCTTTTCAAGTGTCTCTTTCCAGTCGGCAGGCGTTTCCATCTTCTCCTTGCTGAAATCATCCAGAAAGGCGACGATTTTGCGGCGGTTTTCCACCACGAGCTTGAGTTCGTCCAACTTGGCTTTGAAGGCCTCGCGGTTAAAGTCGTCGATGTCGGGAAGGGTCAGGCGCTTTCTTGTATTGGCCCAGAGGGTGAACTGTTCCTTGAATTTCGATGAGGCCCCCTTCCAGATGTCGGAGCTCAGGCAGGACTCAAGGGGGATGTCGAAGGTCTGCGGAGTTTCCGTCAGCTCACGCAGTTTCATCAGCTTGGCCAGGGCGTTGTCCACCTCTGTTGTCTGCATGAAGTAGCTAGGCACCAGCTCGATGCTGGCGTTGTTGAGGCGAACGAGCGGCGAACAGGTAGCCAGAAGCTCCTTCGACCAGCTGCGGAAGAGGTTTTCATTGGCGGCGGCCAGCTGCTCCTCGTAGCTGGCACGCACTTCTGCCGAGGCACTGGAGCCGTGTTCCTCCTTGTACCAGCTCAACACGGAAAAGACTATGCGGTCGTTGACATCTGGTCCATAGGCAGGGCGCACTTGGCCGCCTATCTTTCGGAAGCCTGGAGGCAGCCCCGTCGAAAAGCAGGATACAAGCACAAAGGGAGACAGCAGGAGAGCGCACGCAACCAGCACTCTCCTCAAATCAAAACTGTTGCCCAGCTTAGCAATCATTTAGTTCTTCTTGACCTTGTATTCGTGGTTGCGCTTGGAGACGACTTCGATGTTGAAGCGGACTTCCTCGGAAGGCTTGCCGCTGCCTGTGCCGATGGCCTCCAGCTTGTCCAGCACCTCCAACCCCTTGGTGACCTTGCCGAAGACGGTGTGCTTGCCGTCCAGCCACGGCGTCTCCTTGAAGCAGAGGAAGAACTGGCTTCCGTTGGTGTTGGGGCCTGCATTTGCCATGGAGAGGATGCCGCGGCTGTCGTGGCGGCGGCTGGAAATCTCGTTGTCGAAGGTGTAGCCAGGACCACCCGTGCCAGGCGTGCCGACGGCGCCGCGCTTGGAGTTGGGGCAGCCGCCCTGCGCCATGAAGCCATTGATGACTCGGTGGAAGGCCATGCCCTTGTAGAATCCTTTTTCAGCCAGTTCGATGAAGTTGGCGACGGTGTTGGGGGCGTCATCTTCATAAAGTTCCACGAAGATGTCGCCCTTGGTGGTGGCAATGCGCACCACGGGATTGTCCTCCCGTTCAATCACCTTGCCGTCCAACTCCGCGACATCCTTCAGCGGGAACTGGAAGAGGGCTCCGTCCTTGACGAGGGTGACAACCTTGCCGTCAAACTTGGTCTCGCCCTCGAAACTCTGGCCATTCCGCAGCTTCACCTGTCCCGCAAAGGTGGAAAAGGCAACGAGAACCAACAGAAGCACTACTAGCTTTTTCATTATGAACACTCCTTATTGTTTAGGTTTCTTGCAAAACAAACATATAATATACTCCTCACACGCGGAAAAACAACTGCGATGCACGCTCAAGAAAGCAGTGCGCCAGTGGAAGGCAGGTGCGGCGTGCATATGCCCTGGTGTGCCAGTGGCAGGCAGGTGCGGCGTGCATATACCCTGGGGCTACCATGGGCGCGCGTTGCGCGCCCCAGTCAGCCTGGCGTGCCAGAGGTAGGCAGGTGCGGCGTGCATATACAATGGTGCTACCATGGGCGCGCGTTGCGCGCCCCAGTCA
>JAFTAC010000557.1 GCA_017458805.1 Victivallales bacterium
ATGCGTGGTCACATGCCTGTAGTTCTTGAACCAGTCATCTTGATAATGGTATGGAATATCTGGATGAATCTGCCCTTGCGGAAGGGTGAGCTGGCTTCTCTGGGTGCCGTCCCAGCACTCGATCATTGGGCGAAGCATCACCTTTATTCCCTTGGAATGCCAGGGGTTCTCTCGCCGCTAACTCGGCTCGGAATTCTGGGTGGTTTTGCCGGGGGGGCTGCGCTCGCCGCTGACGCGGCTTCGCTTACCCCCGTCTATAAAACTTGTGCCGCGAACGCGGCACTATCGGTTGAAGCATGTATATTATGCTTTCCAAAGGCTCTTGCCATCGCGTGGTTTTTCCTTCTGAATAGTTACCTTCCAACTTTTATATGTAACTATCTTCAAGTGCTTATAAAAAAGTAAGGTGAGAATTTGAATATCAAAAAGCCGACTTGACAAGCCCACCAAAACAGGCTAAATTTGCCCCCAACCCTAAGGGCGGGGCCCCGATTATTGATGGGAGCGCACTTCGGGGGGCTTTGGAACGTTTGCAGATGAAGAGGAAAAATGAACTTGAGATGCTAGGGTGGTGTGTCTTAAATCCGTCTCATGCTTTGAAGGCATTTTTGAGAGATTTTGGCGTTAATGCGACTGCGCATAGTGACTATGTAAGGAAGCATTTACACCAAAAGGGCCAAAAGGGACAGGAACATATAACGGATTAAAGACACACCACACTAGATTATGGACAGTCTCTTACGATTTCTCCATAATAATGAAACGCGTTGACAGTGAAGGTAGTTTCCATGAAGGCTTTGACAACCAGTGCCTATATGTTCAAGAAAGCGAAGGAAGGAGCTTTCAAGAGGGCATCCAAGTTATTTCTGTTGTCCGTGTTTCAGAAGATTGTTCTATCGAGCTTCGTCATTTGCTGCTTCCTGCTGGCTGGGTGCGCGACAACGGATTCGACGTATTCGCAAAGGGTGCCTGATGAGACCCTTCCCGTTGCCGACATGACAAATGCCGCCTCTTGTCTGGAGGCAGGTCTTCGCTATTTTAACATTGCCTGGGAATTGAATCGGAAGAAGCCTGCGGAACGTGAGAGGATTGAGGAACTGTATGCAAAGGGCGTCGAATTGACCGAACACTCCCTGACGCTTCGCCTGGAAAAGAAAGAGGTGATTGGCCGGGTCCATCAAAGCTTGATGCATCTGGTCTATATTTGCAGATGCGCGGATGAGATTTATCCCAATGCACCTGAAGCCAGCCGTGAATACTTTGAAAAGGCCATACGGTATTTGACACTTATCATGAGGAGGTACCAGACTGAAGCGCCGCAACACTTCCTTGCAGATTGGGAATATAGCTTGGCCTACCTGTATTATTTGACGAACGAGGAGGAAAAGGCGTTTCGCCTGGCAGATTCGGCCTGGGGGCATGAATATGGCGGATACTGGAACCATGATTTCTGGAGATGGCTCAAGGCATGCATTGAGCAGAGGAAGATGAAGGCAGAGCATTTCCCGCCTCTGCGTCCGCCCGTCTCCCTCAAAAGCCGCCTCCTTTTCCCCTTGAACCTTGTCCCTGACATCTTGAGCGACCTCATCGCCTATATTGGTTCTTCTTTTTACATAATCGGTGGATTGCTCACATCGGACGAACCTGGCTGGGGGGTTATTGCATCGTTTTATTGGCCATACGGGGTCGTTGTTTCATGTGCAATAGGTGTGGCAGATGCCTGGAATGGCCTCCCTTTCTGGAATACAACCATCATTAAGGCAATCAAAAAGGATGCTCTCAAGAATGGCGAGCGTTTTGATTCATACGAATACTTCGATGACTATCCGCCACGTTCACGTTAAGAAGCTATAAACAAGTACAATCTGAATCTGTAATTGGTTGCAAATGACAACATCTCGCCGAAAAATATTCATTGACAGCCTGCCGCTGGTTTTGACAGCGGTTTTGGTAACCGTGACTGGAGTTCTCTACCACCAGGCGGTTTTTCGCATTCTACCGCTTTACATATCGATGGTTGTCTCGGTACTCCAATCGAAGGTGAATCGCTACGCCAGTCTCATCGGCGGTCTCAACTCCATCCTGTATGCGTGCGTCGATTGGCACTATGGGCTGTTTGCCAGCAGTGCTTCCGCATTGTTTGTTTCGTTTCCTTTTCAGATAGCCACGTTCATCCTGTGGTCACGACGTTCCTACAAGCATTCGACCATGCTCCGAAGCATGAGCTGGAAACAGCGTGGCTTGTCAGCCATCGTCTGCGTTCTTGTGTGGTTGGCGATGTTTTTCACGCTGCGCTATATGAACTCCAACTACCAGATTGTCGATTCGTCGATTACGCTATTGGGCCTGTTGATATATGTCCTTACGTTGTTTGCATTTGTAGAATATACATGGCTGATGATTCCAAACTGCATCTCCAGTATCCTTTTGAACATTATCGTCATGGCGGACAAACCTGACCGCATCACCTTCCTCGTCTTTTCATTCTATTCTCTATATTGCAACGTGTTAGGATTTATCCACGCACGACGGCTCTACGCTGAACAACAGGCAGGGAAGAGTGGTTAGTGAATAGTGGTTAGTGATTAGGGTTATGGTAGCTACGAGCGAGGAGAGCATTGTCCCTCACTGCATGGTTCACTTCAAAAGGGTTGCATTGGCTGGGACGGATTTGGGCGAGAGACCGAAATGATTGACCGTGTAGGTTACCCTGGCTGCGTAAAGCGAGAGCTTGCCGCTGGTCTGGAAATCCGTCATGCCCTTTGCCTGTAGCGTGGTATATGGTATTTCGAACATGAGCTGGTAGTTGTCGCCGTATTTGTAGGATTTTGCATGCCACTCCTCGCCTTGCCATTCCATCACGGCATTTCTGGAGTGGGAAAATGGTCCAGCGGAGGCGTCTGCCACACCGAGCTGGATGAAGTCGTAGCAGATGCCCATCTTCTCGCCCATGGCCTTCTCTGGCGTGAGCTTCTCCAGCACGGGACCATCGAATGCAATGAGAAGCGCATCCTTGTCGTGTGCAAGGTAGAATGTGCCCATCTCCTTGCCGTGTGTTCCCTTGCCAAGTGGCACCGCAATGGCTTTGCCCTTGAAATCCGCACCTATTCCGTGCGCATCCGAAAAGGCGTCGCCCTCAAAGCGGGGGATGGCATACTCCTTACGAGGCGTGCTGATCTGGTCGTTCATGCGTTTGAGCCAGCCTGCGAGCCTCATGGTGGTGATGGAACGCTTGCCGAGCTCCTGGTTGAGCTCATTCAGCCTGGCGATGATGTCGGGCTGCTTTGTGATGACCCACGGGGAGAGCGAGTTGTATTCGGAGACAAGTCGGGTGACCTCTGTCAGGAGCTTGGCGTTCTCTGTTCCGTAGAGCTTTTCTGCGTTTTTCGTGAAAAGCTCCACAAGGTCTGCATCGGGTGCGCTTCTCTGAACGTAGTCGATGCACGACAAGAGAAAGGGGCGTGTGTCTGGCCAGCAGAAAGCATGGGCGTTCACCATCATAAAGCCCCCATGGTCCTCCGCTGCTTCGGGATACAAGCGTGCCATCCAGCGGGGCCACGGATGGTCGGTGCATTCGCTGTTGTCCCAATAACCTACCTTCTGCCCAGGCACCATCGCCTTGTAGCGCAGGAAATGTTCCCTGGTCATGGGGATGTCGGGAATGATTCGCGGACCCGTCCACACGAGCATGACCTCCTGCGGCGCAAGCTGCGACCAGTCGGCAAGGTATTTCCGATTGCCCGCGTTTTCCGACTTGTGGGTGAGAAGGGAGTACGGCGCGGGCACGAAGGAGAGTTCAAGGGTTGGGAACTCCCTATGAAGAGCTTCGTATGCACGGCGACAGAGATATCCGTGGGCGCGCCCGACCGAATCGCCGAAGCGTTCCACCTCTGATTGATACGTGCAGACATATCTGTCGTCCCTGAACTTTGTGTGGTCGTCGGCGCATATCATGATGTGGCGGATACCCGACGAGGCTGCCAGGCGCAGGACGCTGATGAACTCGTCGATTTGGGCATCCGATGCCAGGTCCAGCGGCGGCTTCGTGTTGGTATTGCAGATGTGGATGGTGAACAGATAGTCGAGCAGCTCCAGCTTCGTGAACTCCTGAATCGTGCGGAGCCACTCGCCGATTGTCGGGCCGTTGGGGGCGAGGCGCGTCTCTTTTTTGAAATCCTTCCAGCCATGCCATGAAAAATGCCATACAAAGCCGTAGATGCCCTGTTCCGCAAGGAAAAGCAGGTCGTCGGGCTTCATCATAAAGCCGCGTTGGTCGGAGTAGTAGAGGCGTTTCCACTTCAGCTTTTCGCCATAGACGCCATCGACGTTGGTATCCGCCAGCTTCAGGCACCCCAGCAGAAGACCACGCGGGGCTCCGCCCCTGCATACTACCGAATTACCGTTCTTGATCAAGATGTATTCTGCCTCTTCAAGGCTCGGGTCCAGCTCCAGTTCTACTGTCATCTTCTTGGCCGCAAGCCTCTGACGCGCCAATTCCGCCACCTTCACGGCTCCTGGGTGGCTGCCTGTGTACAGGATTTCAGCCGCATTTGGGGTCGATAACACGCTAAAAACGATAATAACCCAAATCTGATAGATACAAGATTTCAACATAGTGTGTAGTGGCTAGTGGCTAGTGGCTAGTGGCTAGTGGCTTACGAGCGACGGGGGGGCTGCGCCCCCCGCACCCCCCGCCGCAAAAGTGGCTGGTGGCTTACGAGCGACGGGG
>JAFTAC010000558.1 GCA_017458805.1 Victivallales bacterium
CAACAGCAGGATTTCAGCCAGTCTTTTGCCTAGGGGTTCTGCAAAAAAAAACACGCCAACGTATATATAAGAAAAAGGAAACGACATGGCAAGCCAAGACATAAAGTGCGAACAACTCTGGGAAGGAGACAGTTTGCAGATGGCCTATGGCTCCTCCAAGGCCTTGAGCGCCACGCGCCATTTCAGCGTTAAGGGTGCGGACCTCGAAGAGGATGCCCTGGTTGCCTTGCATGACTACCTGAAAAAGGAAAAACTAGACAGCTACCTCAAAATGGGTCTGAGCACCCTTCAGGTTCAAGAGCGCCTGGCGCCGGACCTCTGGAGGATCGATGCCATTTACAAAGGGGCGTCCATAGATTCCAGTGGGTCTGATGACGAACCAAAGGAAACGACATCCTATGCGATGTCCACCACCACCATGCACATCACCCATTCTCGCAAGACCGTGCGGTCTTATGCCGTGGATGGGAAAGCCCCCGACTATAAAGGTGCCATGTGCGTCCGCAATGGCGAGGCGCAAGGCACAGACATCAACTTCAGCACGGTCAACTTCACCATCACCCACTACTTCAAGAAAACAAACTGGAGTACGGCGCTGCGGAACAAGATACTGAACAACGGAAACAAAATGAACAAAGAGCCGTTCCGCGGCTTCGACGCTGGCGAGGTTCTCTATCTCACAGCCACCATCGAGCCTGTCACGGAGGGAGGAACCGACTACCTCAAGGTAGATTACCAGTTTGCATATTCACCCAATGACGACGATGTGGAACTATCAGGATGGCAGGGAAAGAACATAAAGAAGGAAGGGTGGAATTTTATGTGGGTCCAGGACAAGACAGACCCGGACGATGGAATTCCCGTGCCAGAATCCGTCCATATCGAGCAGGTTTACAAAACCCTGGATTTCACATCGCTAGGTCTCAAGGCAAAGGAGTAGAGGCGTGACTATCCGCAAAGTACATCAAGGCGACCGGCTCGCCATCAGCGCCAGAGACTGGAATGCCATCGCATCCCACGTCAACGGCGAGGTGCACGTGCCTTCTGAATGCGTCGGGAGCGGACGGGAGCGCATCGCGATCTACAATGCCACGGGCAAGGACCTGCTGATGGGAATGACAGTCAAGCTTGTGGCCACCCGCCACAAGGACAACCTGCCCCTGGATTTTCCCCTCTTCGAGGCAGCAATACCTAGTTCATATGAGACCGACTTCATCCCCGCCGTTATGGCCACATCGGCGAAAAAAGAGCAATGCGGTTTGGCAGTCGTGTCCGGAATCGCCCCGGTGCGCATCGCCTCCGGCAACGGCCTCTACGGCTCTCCCGACGGAAAGGGTTCCCTCATCCTCGCCGACAGCGGGCTCTTTATGGTCATCCCAAATGCAAAAAGCACAATATGGAAACACGCACTGCTTGGAGGAGGCATAGGTGCGAATGCCCAGAAAGGCCCCTTCGATTCAGAACTCGTCCAGGAAAAGGACGAAGACGAATGGAAGCTCACCTGCATCGACACCCTGGCTCGCCAGAATGCGGGCATTGTCTTTAGCGGAACGCACCGAGAGACTATCGCCGCCCGCTCCTGGAATGTCACCCAGGCGGGTGTCCTCTTCCTGGACATACTCTACACGCCATCCGTAGATGACACGGGCAACGGCACATACAGCATCAACGTGTTTTTTGAGACCGAATTGACGGCCCCCATCCCGGATGAGCGCAGAATTGTCGTGCGGCTTGCGGAGGTTCGAGGCGACAGAAAGAACGGCTTCAGGCTGCTGAAGTATCGCGAACCGGGCGACTACACCGTAACGGGGAGGTGGGTGAGATGAGCGAATGGGCAAAATACGGATTCCCGAATCCGGGGTTTATGACGGTGCAGCGTCCTCTTGAAGGTCTCCATAAGGCACTCCACGAGCGGATGCTGGAGCCGATTGACGACATTCTCGCCACCGAATACGTGCCCGTCTTTGGCGCAATCGGGAAAAACGATTTCTCTCACTTTGATAGCGCATTGAAGAATGTCGTTCCCAATTACGTCAACCAGTTCGATCCTGACGGTGCCTGCTGGACCTGGGAGGATATCACGGCAAAAGCCGTCGAAGGCAGGGAGGCATTGCGCGAACATCCCGAGCCCATCCTGGAACCAGAATGGTCGCTTCCCTGGCTTATGCAACGTTACCGCATCATCAATCTGCTGCAAATCATTCGCAAGGAACTCCCATACGAATGCGAAGTTCTCCACGATTCCGTGCACACAGGAATCCCATCCTCAACCGACGAGGCCCTGGGAATCGTTCTTGCACGAAATACCGTTCTCACATCAGACACCATCGCAGTCCATCTTCACGCCATCTACGGGCCTGACCACGGCTGGCGAGAAGGAAGCTACTGCATAAACGTCCTTTCCACAAGAAAAGCATCCATCGGACCGGACTTTGAAATAACGGAATCGTTTGATCCCAATGGATGCAAACTGGAGTTTCTGGCGGTCAACGCAAATCCCGACGGACCTTTTGACGACTGCGGGACGGGCGTCACGGAGGGCTTCAACAGGTATGTGGCCGATGAAAATGGCGTATTCTTTGATTGGACCAATCTGCTTACGCCACCGGAAACTCCCACCCCGAACCATGAGACGCACAGGGGATTCACGGCAAGGGATATCAAGTGCTACTACCAATCCCATCCGCAATTCATCTTCCAGGACGAAACAGCCGAAGCATAAGGACGGACAATGCAGGACATCAACACTTACATACGGCGACACGGCATCAAGGGCGCCATCGTGGACGCCTACAACATGTCCTCGTCTAACACGCCATCCATCACGATCGGAATGGCCGTGCTCCTGCGCCTGCGTATCTTCGAGCAGGATGCGGACGAAACCAGCCCCGCCGGAGCCTTCTCCACAATCGCCTCCTGGAACTTCGCAATTGACAGGGACTACAATCGAACAACGGAGGTTCTCCTACGTGCCAACACGGATATCTCCGTTTCGGAAGACGGAATTATACAGATTCCCCTGCCGGACACCAACACCCAGGCTCTGGTCACCGCACTTGGCACCGCTGAAAGCGCAACATTCATCGCAGAACTGGCTGGCTACGAAAATGGAAACACTGCGCCTGCCCTGGTGTTGCAGTTCCCCATCATTGTGTACAACCGCGTGGATCCCGAACCTGGTGCCGAGACAACATCCGTCACCCCCGCCACGCTCACGCTGGCGCAGATAACAGCGCTTCTCGGCGCCCAGTTGGAATTCCAGTATTCGGCGGACGGCGAAAACTGGCACTCCACGCAGACTACGGCGGACACTTATTTCCGTGCCCGCAATGCGGCAGTACAGGGGGCCGACTACAGCCTCCCCGTCGCACTTCCAAAGGGAGCGGACGGCCACACCGTTGACCCCGACCTAGTAGCACCCATCGCCGAAAGACCCGCCTCCCCGGAGGGCGACTTCTGCTTTATCGCATCCGACGAGGGCAAGGTGTATTGGTACAAGTCAGGCGCATGGTCGGCGGGAGCGCCACTCACGACAGTGGCCGGCCCCCAGGGATTGCAAGGCATACAAGGTCAGCAGGGGCCACAGGGGGATGCGGCCACCATCGAAATCGGTACAGTCACGTCAGTTCCTTACGGCACTCGTCCCCAGGTCACCAATTCAGGCACGAAAACGGAAGCTATCCTGAATTTCCAGTTGCCGCAAGGACCACAGGGATTGCAGGGACCGCAGGGGCCACAGGGATTGCAGGGACTTACCGGCCCTGCAGGAGACGGCCTGAAGATAGACGCCACCGGCACGCTGGCCAATCGCCATGAGTACGACAACGCATCGGCAAAATTCCGCTATATGGCCACGGATTTCTACGTGGATACCGTCACAACTGCGGCCGGCACATACCAGCGCGACTATGCCAGCGACACGCAATCGGCATACGCCTGGACCAATCACGCCGCAAGCCCCGAGACCATCTACACGTCCGAGCAACTCCCCGAACTTGGCAGCACAGCAGGCGGCACCGTCAATGGCAGCAACGTCACCTCCACCATCGTCAATGTGGGCGAAAAGTACCAGCTCTACTACCAG
>JAFTAC010000559.1 GCA_017458805.1 Victivallales bacterium
AGTGTCGGATACTGCGTGTTGAACTTGGCAATATCGCTTTCTGCAAGTTTACAGCCGCGTTTTGAAGTGACAATTTCAACCGCAACGCCGCTGTTTTTCTTGGCAAGCATGTCAAGTGTACCCGCGCCAACCCAGTTGTCAATAAGAAGTATTGTCACTTTTGCCCTTGTAATCAGTTTCTCGACAAGCGAACACGCATCCCATAACTGTCCTTCATAGAACACGCCCTGCATAGGTATTTCCAGCTTTCCAAATTCTGCAAATATCTGCGCGAATCGCTCTTCGTTCTTTGCTTGATCCAACATTTGCTTTTGTTGCAATTCATTCAGCATTTGCGTTACAGGGGTTAAAGCAATGAGCATTCGACGCATTTCAACAAAGGCATCCATGATTCTGATACTCACGGAAACCGCCGTCTCGCTTTTTAGGACACTAGCAAGCATTGCAATGCCTTGCTCTGTAAATACATATGGTAATCCAGGATAATGCTTGAACCGTCCAGAGTTATCACAATTTGTGATAAGTTCATCCATCTCGGGTTTGGACAAGCGAAACCTGAACCGTTCAGGAAAGCGATTTTCATTACGCCTGACGGCTTGATTCATCACTCTAGTTTCAACTCTGTAAAGTGCTGCAAGATCCCAATCGACCATTACCTGAACGCCGCGAACCGTGAAAATGCAGTCTCGAATCGACTGTCCGTTTTCAAATGGCACAACAGCATTGTTTGTATTTTCATTCGAGTTTTTCATCACGCACATATTATTCTGCCTTTATGCTCGACACTTTTTTACTTCTTCTTGAGATGTTGTTCTGGCATTACAAGTCATCATGTTCCTGATTGTTTCCTATTGCACGGATGGCAGGATTCGTAAAGAACGGATGAGGACTCCTTGTTACCAGTTCACGTCCATCAAGTATGGAATGCATTAATAAAATAACTATTATAATATAGTGTATTTAAGGCGGAATTCAAGCAATTTTCGACTGTTGCCGTGATTTTTTCCAACTAAGCATGTTTTTATGTGGCGATGGGGGGACAAGCGATAAAATCAACTGCTCTTGAAAGAGGAAAATGCCAAACTAGCGCGTTCGTGCTAATTTGGCATTTCCTTTGGGATATAAGGTATCCCCACTTTGTGATCCAGTAAATAAGACAGAAGTATTTACCGATGATACTCCTGCAAAGAGCAGACATCTACCCTGCCTGCATCGACGACGGAGTTGACCAGTCCCTCGGTGGCCATCTGGAGGGCGGCGGTCGTCGTGGTAATGGGCAGGCCGAACTCTATGGCGAAGGAGCGCATCTTCGCGCCGTCGTCGCCGATGTCGGGGATGTTCACAATCCAGCCGATTTTCTTCTCGATAATCAAATCGCGCAGGTTGGGGCGTCCTGCGGAAAGGCGGAAGACCGCGTGGGACTGGATGCCGTTGGCGTAGAGCAGTTCGCCTGTGCCCGCCGTGGCGTAGAACTCGAAGTCGTGCTTCGCAAGCTGCTGCAGGAATGGAAGTGCGGCCTGCTTGTCGGCGTCGCGGATGGAGAGGAAGACGCCGCCCGAACGCGGAATGCGGTTGCCCGCCGCATCCTGCGACTTCAGGTAGGCGCTGGCCTCGTCAAAGTCAATGCCCATCACCTCGCCCGTTGATTTCATTTCGGGCGAGAGGGTGATATCGACACCAGGGAACTTGACGAATGGGAAGACCGCCTCCTTGAAGGCTGAATAGTGTATCTTCGGCGACTTGGTGAAGCCAAGCTCCTTTAGCGTTGCCCCCGTCATCAGCAGTGCGGCGTATTTCGCCAACGGCGCCCCTGTCACCTTGCTGGCAAAGGGCACCGTGCGGGAGGCGCGCGGATTCACTTCAATCACATAAAGCACACCATGCTGGACGGCGAACTGGATATTCATCAGCCCCACGACATGAAGCTCCCTGGCCAGACGGCATGAGGCAGTCTGTATTTCGTCCAATACAGTCTGAGGGAGGTCGCGCGGCGGTATGGAGCATGCGGAATCGCCCGAGTGGATGCCCGCCTGCTCCACATGCTCCATAATAGCGCCAATGACCGTGTCATGGCCGTCGGAGAGGCAATCCACGTCCAGCTCCTGGGCGTCGCTCAAGAACTTGTCGATGAGGATGGGATGTCCTTCGGAGACTTCAGTCGCCTCCACCATATAGGAGCGGAGGGTGGTCTCCTGGTTGACGATGGCCATGGCGCGTCCGCCAAGCACAAAGGAGGGGCGCACAAGCACAGGATAGCCGATTTCCGCCGCAATACGGCATGCATCTTCAGTAGTGGAGGCCATTCCGCTGGCGGGCTGGCGCACACCAGCCGCCTTGGCGATGCCCTTGAAGATGCCGCGGTCATCGGCGGCGTCAATGTCGGCGGGGGGTGTGCCTATAATCTTAACTCCCGCCTGCTCCAACGAGCTGGCCAGGTTCAGTGGGGTCTGCCCGCCAAGCTGCACGATGACACCGTCGCACTGTTCACGTTCATAGACATTCAGCACGTCCTCAAAGGTGAGCGGCTCAAAGTAGAGGTGGTCGGCGGTGTCGTAGTCCGTGGAGACCGTTTCGGGGTTGGAGTTGACCATAATGGTCTCGTAGCCCGCCGCCTTCAATGCAAAGACTGCGTGGACGCAGCAGCAGTCGAACTCAATCCCCTGGCCGATGCGGTTTGGTCCGCCGCCAAGTATCATAATCTTCTTCTTGCCCGAGTTGGAGTGGACGGGCTCATCGTATTCAGCATACGTGGAGTAGTAGTAGGGCGTGGAGGCGGCGAACTCACCCGCACAGGTATCGACCGTCCCATAGACGGGGAGAATGCCAAGTGCCTTGCGGCGTGCGCGGACAGCAAGCTCGTCGCTCTTCAGCGCGTATGCAAGCTGCCTGTCAGAGTAGCCCATTTCCTTGGCCTTGCGGAGGATTTCGGGGGTATCGGTGATGTTCTTCTCAAAGGCAACAAGTTCCGCCAGTTTGCGCAGGTAGAAGAGGTCGATGCGGGTCAGCTCCGCAATGTGCTCCAACGGCCAGCCGCGCTTTAGGGCGGCATGCAGGTAATAGACGCGGTCCGCATTCGGGCGCGCCAGCTCGGCGGCGACGGTTTCATCGTCCAGTGCCTCGAAGTGTTCCTGCTTCGGTTCAAGACCGAAGCCGAAATGGCCTGTCTCTAGGGAGCGAACTGCCTTCTGGAAGGCCTGGTTGAAGTTGCGCCCGATGGACATCGCCTCGCCGACCGCTTTCATCTGCGTGCCAAGCGTGGAGTTGGCTGCAGGGAACTTTTCGAAGGTGAAGCGTGGCATTTTCACGACGACGTAATCAAGCACGGGCTCGAAGCAGGCGGGCGTGTGTTTCGTGATGTCGTTGAGCAGCTCGTCCAGCGTGTAGCCCACGGCCAGCAGGGCTGCGATTTTCGCAATCGGGAAGCCAGTCGCCTTGGAAGCGAGAGCCGACGAGCGGGAGACGCGCGGGTTCATCTCGATGATAAGCCGTTCGCCATTCAGCGGATTGACGGCCCACTGCACATTGGAACCGCCTGTCTGGATGCCGATGGCCTCCATCACCTTCAGCGAATCCGTGCGCATCGCCTGGTACTCCCTGTCGGTGAGTGTCATTGCAGGAGCCACGGTGATGGAATCGCCCGTGTGGACGCCCATGGGGTCCAGGTTTTCGATGGAGCAGACGATGACGGAGGTGCCGCGCTTGTCGCACATCACTTCCATCTCGTACTCCTTCCAACCCAGCAGGGATTCCTCAATGAGCACCTCGTGGTTGAGGCTCATCTCCAAGCCGCGCTCCACGATGGTCCTGAACTCCTCCTCCGAATGGGCGATGCCACCGCCAGAACCGCCTAGCGTAAAGCCCGGGCGGACGATGAGGGGCCACTTGCCGATGGCCTTTGCAATGACCAGCGCCTCCTTCATGCTGTGGGCAGACTCGGAGTTGGCGCTGCGGATGCCGATGCTGTCCATCGTCGCCTTGAAGAGACGGCGGTCCTCCGCGCGGCTGATGGCCTCGGCATTGGCGCCGATGAGCTCCACGTGGTAGCGCTTCAGCACGCCGCTGTGGTATGCCTCCATCGCAAGGTTGAGGGCGGTCTGCCCCCCAAGCGTGGGAAGCAGTGCGTCAGGGCGTTCGCGGCGGATGATTTCATGCAGGTACTCTGCGGTCATCGGCTCCAGGTAGGTGCGGTCCGCGAACTCGGGGTCGGTCATCACCGTGGCTGGATTGCTGTTGAGCAGCACAAGCTCATAGCCTTCCTTCTTGAGAGCCTTGCACGCCTGCACGCCTGAATAGTCGAATTCGCAGCCCTGTCCGATGACGACGGGGCCCGCCCCTAACAGCATTATTTTATGTATGTCAGTCCGTTTAGGCATGGTGTTATTCCTTAATTTGATGATTCAACGCGGCCTGGACGAGTCCCACAAAGAGTGGATGCGGCGCAAAGGGACGCGACTTGAACTCGGGGTGGAACTGGCAGCCGATGTAATAGGGGTGGTCAGGCAGCTCCACCATCTCGACAAGCGAATTGTCTGGACTGGTACCGCAGACCTTCAAGCCCGCCTTTTCCAGCTCTGCACGGTAGGCGTTGTTGTACTCGAAGCGATGGCGGTGGCGTTCGGAGATGGACAGCTCGCTGTAGAGCTTGGCGGCGAGGCTTCCCTTCACCAGCTGGCATGGGTAGGCCCCCAGACGCATGGTACCACCCTTGCTGGTGACTCCTCGCTGGTTCTCCATCAAGTCGATGACGGGGTACGCCGTTGCCTCGTCAAACTCCGTCGAGTTGGCTGCATTGTAGTTCAAAACGCTACGTGCGTATTCAATCACCATGCACTGCATCCCCAGGCAGATTCCCAGCGTGGGAATGCCGTGGGTACGCGCATGGCGTAGCGCGGCGATTTTGCCCTCCACGCCCCTGGAGCCGAAGCCGCCAGGCACCAGCAGCGCATCGTAGGCGTCAAGTTTGGAGCAGTCCGTTTCAAGCTCCTCCGCCTCGACCATGTCGCAGGTGACCTTGGTACTCAGCGCAATGCCTGCGTGCGCAAAGGATTCGAAGATGCTCTTGTAGGCGTCCCGCAGGCCCGCATATTTTCCTACCAATGCGATGCGGCAGCTTTTCTGGGGATGAAGCACGCGGTCCAGCAGTTCGTGCCAGTCGTCCAGATGGCTTTCCGTCACAGGCAGCCTCAGCAGTTCAAGCACCTTGTTGTCGAGCCCTCTGTCCGCCAGTTCCTGCGGCACCTCGTAGATGGAGTGCTGCACGTCCCGTTCCTCGATGACGTAGTCATCTGGCACGTTGCAGAACAACGACAGTTTTCTGCGCTGTTCCTCGGCCATCGCAACCTCCGTGCGGCAGACCAGCACGTCGGGGAAGATGCCGATGTTGTGGAGGATGCTGACCGACTGCTGGCTGGGCTTTGTTTTCATCTCGCCCACAGACTTGATGAACGGCACCAGCGTGAGGTGGATGACGATGGCATTGCCCGTACCCGCTTCGTTTTTGAACTGCCTGACGGCCTCCAGAAACGGCAGTGACTCGATGTCGCCCGCCGTACCGCCGATTTCCGTCATCACGATGTCGATGCCTGGCTTGGCTGCGCTGCGGATGGCTTCCTTGATTTCATCCGTGATGTGCGGTATCATCTGGACGGTCGCCCCAAGGTAGCCGCCTTCACGCTCCCTCGCAATGACGCTGCTGTAGATTTTGCCGCTGGTATAGTTGCTGTGTCGGTCGCAGCGCACGCCCGCAAAGCGTTCGTAGTGGCCCAGGTCAAGATCCGTCTCCGTACCGTCGTCCGTCACATAGACCTCCCCATGCTGATAGGGGGACATGGTGCCTGGATCGACATTCAGGTACGGGTCGAACTTCTGCATGGCGACGTGGTAGCCGTGCGATTTGAGCAGGTAGGCCAGGCTTGCGGAGGTGATGCCCTTGCCAAGCCCTGAAACAACCCCGCCTGTAATGAAAATGTATTTGGCCATAGTAAATTAGTAGCTAAAACCTCTAGAATCTATAGAATCTCTAGAATCTCTAGAACCTTATAGAACCTCTAGGATTCAATCATCTTTCTAAACTGCCCGAAGAGGTATCGTGCATCGAATGGACCAGGTGCCGCCTCGGGGTGGTATTGCACAGAGAAGGCGGGCAGGTGCTTGTGGCGCACCCCCTCGATGGTGCCGTCGTTCAGGTTGATGTGCGTGACCTCCAGCTCCTCCCCCAGCGAATCTTGCAGGATGGCAAAGTTGTGGTTCTGCGAGGTGATTTCCACATTCCCCGTCAGGAGGTTTTTGACGGGATGGTTGCAGCCGTGGTGCCCGAAGGAGAGGCGCCCCGTGCGTGCCCCGCACGCCAGGCCAAGTATCTGGTGCCCCAGGCAGATGCCCATGATGGGCACTCTGCCCAGCAGTTTCTGCACGCACTCGACAACGCCCACGACACCGTCGGGGTCCCCTGGCCCATTGGAGAGCAGCACACCGTCTGGATGCAGTGCCAGAATGGCCTCGGCGGTAGTTCCCGCTGGAACCACCTGCACTTGGAAGCCTGTCGCGGCAAGCTGCCGCAGGATGTTGTATTTGACTCCGCAGTCAAGCACCACGACCTTCTTGTCCCCCTGCTCGCACCACGTATATGGCTTGTCAGCGTGGTTGGC
>JAFTAC010000560.1 GCA_017458805.1 Victivallales bacterium
CCCCGCTTCGCTGCACTTGCATAGCACACACAGGACAGGGGGGGACTGGGAGGCAGCCACCTTGCGCCCCCCGCGCCCCCCGCTTCGCGGCGCTTGCATAGCACACACAGGACGGGGGGCTAACGCCCCCCTGCGCCCTCGCTTCGCACTTTCCCCTAGCCCTACTAGCCCACTAGCCACTAGCCACTAGCCACTAGCCACTAGCCACTAGCCCACTAGCCACTAGCCACTAGCCGCTAGCCACTATTTAGTGCGGGGTGGTGATGAGCTGTTCCAGGTAGTCGTCCATTCGATTGTGATTGCGGAAGGGGTGGTCCTTGGGGCAGCGTGAGATTTCGTATGAGAGGCCATCAAAGAGGGTTTTGAACTGTTCCTGCTTCAGGCCTGTGATGTCAAGCATTTTTGTGTTGTCATACGCGCGGTTGAAGAGGCGCGCGTATTCGAGCTGCCAGCGTATGGGCAGTCTGATTTCGGGGTCCAGGATTCGAAGGTATTCCTCCTTATCGACCCAGATGGCGTGCAGGTTGCAGATTTCCTTGTAGTAGTCTGCCACCTCGCTCCATGGGTGCCACTCCGCCGAAGTGACGTTGAAGTCCTCGCCAAGGGCACGTTCGTTGAAGAGAAGGTTTGCCAGCATGGAGGCGACGTCACCGCCCCAGGTCATGCTGGAGGGGATGCTGTACGCCTGCACGGGCAGAACGACCGTCTTGCCTCGGAAGGCGCGCCCCACGGTATCCGCCGCTTCCAGAGTCACCAGCTGATAGCGCATGAAGGAGAAGGTTGTTGATGGGCGGACAATCGTCCAGCTCTTGCGAGGCAGTCCCCGCAGCACGTTTTCGCCGCGTGCCTTGTACATGCAGTAGTCGTCGGAGGCGAGGAGCTCCGCGTCCTTCGAAACATCCAGCAGGCGCGGCGAGCTCTCCTTGATGGGGCACTCCTCATTCGCGAAAACCCTGCAGCTGGAGAGGTAGATGTAGTGTTCAGTGCTGGAGGCGAGCAACGGCAGCTCTGTCGCAATCTCGGCGGTGTGGTAGGTCATGAAATCCACGATGCCGTCGTAGTTCTTCGCCAAGAACGTGTCATGAACCTGCTTCTCCTTGAAATTAGCCTTGTAGTAGGTGACATTGGGATAGCTCTGGCGCGGGTCGTCCAGTGCCAGTGCGTCGATTTCATAACCTAGTTCCGAGAGCTTCGGGACAAGGTACTGCCCCATGGCCCCCGTGGCCCCTATCACTAAAACACGTTTCGACATACTACCTCCATTTTCCCCCGCCCTAGACTCTTGTGCGCGGCTATGCGCCGCGCACTCAGGATGCGGGAAAGCCAAGTTTTCACGCCAGTGCCAGAAAAAACACTAGCCCCTAAGCACTAACCACTAACCACTAATCCGCCAGTTCGTTGAGCTTCTTGAGGGTGGCTTCGACGAGTTCCTGTCCGCCCTTGGGGGAGCAGAGGTTGCAGAAGCGGCTGGCGCTGTAGCCACGGTTGTTGAAGCCCCGCCGTGTGGGCAGGTAGGTGCCGCCTTCGGCGCCTGGGACGCCTGTCAGCTGAATGATGAAGGTCTGCGTGAATGGGCTGCGGGCCTGGATGCGGTGCATGTAGTCCATGTAAAGCTCGAAGCGGTTTGTGGCGAAGGCGATGTCGCCAAGGCGGATGACGTGCATCTCCATCGTGATCTTCTTGTCCTTCTTCTGGTCTTCGTATTTTTTGATCAGACCGAGGTAGCGGCCTCTGCCTGCGATAAGCGTCGTGTTCTTGCGCAGGGTGGCGACGGGGTCGCCATCTTCGGGGGCAAACTTCTCGTCCTTCAAGGCTTCGAGCCCCTGCTTCGCCTCTTCGTATTCGGCATCGGTGATGATGCGCCTGGAGAGGCGCACATCGCTGACATCGTGCTTGACGACAGCGGATTTGATGATATCTTTCTTCGCCCATGCGAGGACTTCGTCAAAGGCGCACACGATGCGCTCGGCGATGTCCTTGCGCTCGAACTCCTCGGTGTATTTCGGGTCGCGTCCGTACTTGAGGGCGAAGCGGCGTGCCTGCGCCTTCTTGTAGTGGAGGATGCGTGGCGAGAGGTCGCCTGCGGCGGCGCATTGTGGCAGGATGAAGATGTCTCCGTACTTCTTGGTGAGCAGCTGGCGCACGTCGTGCCAGAAGGAAGAGCTGATCTGGTAGATGCCCTCGGAGTTCTGCGAGGGGCAGGGGACATTGATGATGGCGCCCGTCAGCTTGTTCTTGGAATCGAAGGTGTAGAGCAGGTTGACGAAGGACTCGGTGCCCGCCTCGTAGCCGCTGAACTTCGGGTCGTTGGTGTTGCCGTACATTCGCGCGTGGCCGTGGACGGCGGCCATGGAGTTGTGGATTTCACCAGGACGCTTGGAGGTGTCGTCGAAGTAGGTGACGCGCCTGCTGTGGCCAACGGTCGCATAGCCATAGCCGTAGGCGAAGCCGCCAGGCGTGCGCTTTTCGTATGCCTCACAGACGGCGTCGGCAATCTGCTGCACCAGCCAGTCGCGGTACTTTTCGCTGTCAGCGATTTTTATGCTTGTGGGGATTTGGTTCGTGTCGAGGAAAGCAGCTTCAGAGGTCGCCTTTGCCTTTTTGTCTGAAGCGGGCTTCGTGGTCATCTTGTAGTGGCTGGGGCCTGCGTGGGTGTGGGTGGCGTTGAGGATGATTTTCACGACAGGCAGCTCGGGGTGCTTTTTCGCCACGAGGCGGCGTACATCATCCACAACAAAGTTGCGGATGACCACCAAGTCAAGCGTCACGAAGCAGACCATGTCGCTGCCGTCCTCGATGAAAAGAGCGGTGGCATAGACGGGGTCGAGAACGCCTGTTGAAATGCGCATGTAGAACTGCCCTGGCAGGTTGATGGGTTCAGTCGTGGAAACGTCCCTTCTCGCCCAGCCAATCTTCAAACCATTCTTTTTCATTGTCAATCTCTTTGTTTGTTGGTGAAACTATAATAGTACAAGAACAATCATAATCACGGCGATGACGGCAAAGATGATCGCCATGGCAATCTTGGTGGAAAAGACGTTGTTCTGAGCCCAGGTCGTCACCGCCTTCAGGCCAGTGCCAAAGAGGGCAAATCCCGTCACCACCAGAAGCGGCAGGATGAAGCAGACATTGTAGAGCAGCAGAAGCGCAAACGAGTTGGCGTTGACGCCCGCGCTGTTGATGGCAATCAGGGTCGGGAGGTAGATCTGCCCCGTGCATGCTAGCTCCATCGAGGAGACAACTGCGCCAAGTACGACTGCCGCTGGAACCATTAGCCACGACTGGTGCTCCATGAACTCGCGGATTTTGTTGTGGATGCCACGGTGGGTCTCTTTGGAGAGCCCCATGTCCATGTCCGACGCCTTGCCAGTCTTGCGGAAAATCAGTGCGTCGCGGAGGTGGAGTACCGCCAATACAGCAGAAATGACTGCGAAGAGGATGTAGAGGCCGCTTTTCACCCAGGGGAAGCGGTTGAGGAAGTCAATCAGGAAGGAGAGCCCCAGGCCAAAGAGCAGATAGGCCCCGAAGACGCCCAGGCAAAACGCACAGCCGATGGCCGCAATGTCACGGCGGCGCCTGTGGCGCATCAGCAGATAGCTAATGAGGAAGAGGGAGGTAGCGAAGGCGCAGGGGTTGATGCCGTCCATCAGGCCAGAGGTAATGACCTCGATGGTGACAAAGGTGTCCAGCAGGCTGCGCTCTCGCTTCTTTTCAGCCTCTAGCTCTTCGTTGGTGATGGGTGGCAGCCAGAAGCAGTCGCCTTTGGCATGCGCCAGCTTTTCCTGAAGTTCGGCGGCCTCCGCGAGGCGTCCCGTGACAAAGCCGTCGCTCCACGCTATCAGCGGGATGATGCTCTGCTTGGAGCGTGGGATTTTGAAGTGGTTGTGGAAGCGTGTGAGCATCGCCTGTGATGCAAGGTCCGCAACGTCGTAGGCAGTGATTTCCACATCGGGCAGGTTGTGCTTGAGGAGTTCCAGCTCCTTGTCCTGCCTGGAGCATTTCGAGCAGTTTTTCTGGCGGAAAAAGGCGAGGCGCGGGGGGGCTGCAGGTTGTGGCGAGGTTGCAGGCTGTTCGCTCGGCTTTTGGGGCGGTGCGTCCTTCACTTCGAGCTTCACGACAGGAGTGGTCGCGGTATCCGCCAGCTTGAAGAACTGTTCGGTTTCAGGGAGGTGCGGAGCATCGGCGGCCAGCTTGTTGAACTCTTCCTCCAGCTCCCAGAAGGCTTCCACGTTGCCCATTAGTCGCCTGCCAAGCATGATGACGGGGAAGGTGTTGGCCTTCTCTTTCACCTGAAGAGCTGTTTCAATGCGGCTCAGGAGGTAGTAGTTGGGCAGGTGCTCGATGGGCAGGAAGATGAGAACGGGGTCATCGGTGCGGTTGAAGCTCTCCGCCCACTCCTCTTTCACGGATGCGCACTCCACGCAGTCATACGAGCCAAACAGGGCTATCCAGCTACGCGAATAGGCGAAGCTGCATAGCAAAACGATGATGGCGAGGAACTTGCGCATGGAGGCAATTGGAAGGGAGCGGTTATTTCATGGCTGTCTCGAAGGTGCCGTCCGCCTTGGCAAGGGCGCATGCGGCGGAGACGGGCTTCTCGAAGTCGGCGAAGACGCCTTTGCCGAGAATGTAGTCGCAGCAGTCGGCGGCGGAGGCGGCGTCGAAGCCGTTGTCAATCTGGGCAATGCAGGGTTCGTTGCGCTCGTAGGTGCAGACGTAGAAAGCCTGGCCAGGCTGCAAGGCGTATTCGCGCACCAGCAGCGCATCCTTGCGGACGATGGCCAGCCAGCCCTGCTTGCCGTCGGGGTTGACAACGCCCGTGATGCGGGGGGTGTCGAGGCTGTCGTGTTCATAGTCCATGGAAAGCATCACGTAGGCAAGGGCGTCTCTGGGGGCCATGCCCGCCTCAATCTTCTCGGCGACGGGGTCGGTCTGGGAGCCGTTGCTGACGACCGCCATGCCACGCGCGATGCGGAGGCAGTTGTAGGCGATGTAGGGGTTCTTCTGGATGTCGTTCTCAAAGCCAGGCTTGGGAACGATGGCGATGCCACGGGAGAGCTCCACGGCCATGCGGTTCGGGAAGGAACGGGATGAAACTCGGTAAAGGCCAGCGCCCAGACCAGCTTTAGTGCAACCAACGGCTACGATTCTGCCAACGTACATTGTGATGACTCCTTATGGTTTGTGGTTTGTTGGGTTGTCTATTCAGACCATTCGGCGAAGAGTTCGCCAGACGGCATATTCTCCAGTGAAAGCGTCCAGGTGACCTTGTCAGAGGCAAGCTGTTTTCCATTGTGGCTGATGAGCTTGCCAGGGGTTTCAATGGTGAGGGAAGTTGTGAAGCCCTGGCAGAGCTTCTGTGCGCGCTCCTTGAGCTCGGGGGAGATTTGCGGCAGTGGGATTTCCAGGCGCACCTTCTCATCAACGGGCTTCAGGCGCATCTCGCCGAACGCACCCTGCGCGATGGCCCTGCTGGCCTGTTTGGCGATGACCATCATCTGGATGGTTGCAACGCCGTTGTGTACGCTTTTCCTGTGGAGGGTCAGCTCGGCTCCGTGCTGCGCATAGAAAGCCGCCGTGGAGGTTTTATCGGTGAAGCTGGCTGGCGGGAGTCCCTTGCGTGCAAGGGCGGTCTCCATGACTGCCTGGATGGCCTGCTCCTGTTCAACTGGGTAGCTGGCCGTGTAGCTGGCGACAAGCGTGCCGTTCTCCTTGAACTGGATGCTCTGCTCAAGGGTCAGGCAGCCCGCTAAAAGAAACAGGCAGAGCAGCAGGGAGATATGGAGGATGGTCTTCATGGGCAGTTGTTACGTGTGAAAATACTCTTTCCACTTAATCTATCACGTTTTTTTTCAACTGCAATAGCATCGGTGGGAAAATATACAGAAAAGCTAATGGCAAATGGCACTCGTGCAAGTTTCAACTTTTATATGTAACTTTCTTCAAGACATTATAATAAACTAAGGTGACTTTTTGAATATCAAAAAGCCGACTTGACAATCCCCCTGAAACAGGCTAAATTTGACCCCAACCCTAAGGGCGGGGCCCCGAATCATATCAATCATTGATGAACTACTAGATTTGGATGAATCACGTTAGCAAATACCATTGCTATTCTTTACACCATCTACGCATGATGGTCTCCGCAGGTTTTCCTGAAATCGTGAATCCCCTGTCTCCTGCCGGATCGGATTTGAACTCGGGACGGTAGTTGTTCTCATCCCATTTCCACCAGAACATGCCGCCCCACCATGGATGCTCTAAAAAGAGGCGAATGACCGCCTCCATGTAGTCAGCCTGCTGCTGGCCGTCGTACTTTGTCCCGTTCTTCCAGAAATACGGCAACTTGGTTGCATTTTCCGAAGAGCAGCAGCCACACTCACCCAGATAGAAACAAGTGCCTAGTACTTAATTGATTTAATTCGAATACATCTGCACTGTTCTTTTGGGCTGCTTTTCCGTGAATGGCTCCTTACATACGAGGGTATGCGCGTCGCCATTCGCAAAAAATCATCTCCAAAACTCCAATGCAATGTGTATC
>JAFTAC010000561.1 GCA_017458805.1 Victivallales bacterium
CTAACCACTAACCACTAACCACTAACCACTAACCACTAACCACTAACCACTAACCACTAACCACTAACCACTAACCACTAACCACTAACCACTAACCTCTCATATCGGCCTCGCCGCCTGCGAGTTCGCGGCATTTGGCCAGAATTTTCATCAAGGCAAGGGTCTGTGCAGGCGGAACAAATGGCGCTGTATTGTTGTGGATGGCCTTGGCGAAATCCGCATAAAGGTCAACTTGCAAGGCTGCATCAACTGGCACAACCTCCTCCTTGATATTCAAGGCATCGCTGGGATACTTGCGGTCCGCGCTGGCAAGGCTCTCGTCAACGCATTTATCGGCCAATTCAGCGGGGTCAAATGAACGTACCTTCAACTTGCCCCCCTGCATCTCGATGGAGCCATGCGTCCCAAGCACGACAAACTCGTATGGCTTTGCAATGGAGGCCTGGCTGATGAGCAAATCCCCCACCACGCCCTGCTTCGTCATATAGGTAATCTTGACCACGTCATCTGCATCGCCCATCGTTGCAACCAATTGCAGCGAGCAGAAAAGCTGCTTAATGTCGTAGCCAGTCAACTGAAGAAGCTGATCGACAAAATGGGCTCCGTAGTTGTTCAGCATGCCACCACCGAACTTCTTCAGGCTCTGCCAGTCATTGCGGCGGGCAAACGTGAAGGAAGAACGCTGCACGGAGTAAATGCGCCCAATGCAGCCGCTGTCAACGATTTTCCTGATATGCTGAAAATAGGCGTTCAAGCGGTGGGGCTGGTAGATGGTCAGCTTGCGCCCAGCCTTTTCAGCAGCAGCGGCGATGCGCTCTGCGGCCTCGTATGTCGGAGCCATGGGCTTCTCAAGGATGACGTGAAGCCCTTTCTCAAAGGCGGCAGTCGCCATGGTCTCGTGAAGATGCGTGGGCGTGGCGATGGTCACAGCATCCACCAGCCCCGATGAAATCATCTCGTTGAAATCCGCAAATGCCTTGCAACCATACTTCTCCTCTGCCTCGGCGCGACGCGCCGCATCGGTGTCAGCCACGGCTACCAGTTCGCAATCGGGATGGTTCCCCAGCTTGGCGCAGTGGAATGCCCATCCAATGCGCCCCAAGCCCGCAACACCAAAACGTATCTTAGCCATTGTAGTTCCTATTAGTCCTTCTTGCCAAATTGCGCAGCCAAGTTTTCATTGGCCTTCTTGTTGGCCTCCTGGAGGGCCTGCTCCTTGGACTTCTCCTCGTCGGTCTGCTCCTTCACAACGGGTTCAGCCTTCTGCTTGTTGGAGAGCTTGTCAAGCAGCTCCTGGTTGACAGCGGGTTCCGCAGGCTTCTCCTCCTGCTTGGGTGCTGCGGGTTCGCGGCGACGTAACTGGTCGAGCACCGCATTGCCTGGATCCGCCAGGTAGTCGGGAATCTCGCCGCCCGCCTGTGCGCCAGCCGTGTCCATACTCTGCTCGCGTGCCTGCTTCACAACGTTCAGGAAGAAGTCCTCCAGATTCTTGACTGGATGGTCAACCTTGATGTCGCCAGCTTCCTTGATGCCCTTGGCCGCCAGCCACTGCCTGAGCTCGGCAACGGTCTCCTCGCTGAGCGTGGGGCAGACGACGCGGGTCTTTTCCTCTTCCTGGAGGATTTCCGCCAGCTTGCCACTGGCGCGAATCTTGCCGCCGTACAGCACCATCATGTCGTCGCAGACATCCTGCACGTCCGCAAGAAGATGGCTGCACAGGATGATGGTCTTGCCACGGCTGGCCAAAATGCGGATGATGTCCTTGACTTCGCGGCAACCAATCGGGTCGAGACCGCTGGTAGGCTCGTCCAAAATCACCAGATCGGGGTCGTTGACAAGGGCCTGCGCCAGACCGATACGGCGCGCCATGCCTTTAGAGAACTCGCCGACGGGACGGTTGTAGGCGTGTGCCAGACCAACCATCTCAAGCAGTTGCTTGCTTCTCTCCTGCCTCATTTCAGGGGGCTGGCCAAAGAGTGCGCCGAAGAAGTCCAGCGTCTCAAAGGCGGTGAGGTACTTGTACAGGTATGTCTCTTCAGGCAGATAGCCGATGCGGGACTTGATATCGACATTCTGCGGGTCCTTGCCAAACACCTTCAGCGTTCCGCGCGTCGGGTAGAGAAGGCCAAGGATCATCTTGATGGTCGTCGATTTGCCAGAACCATTCGGTCCCAGAAAGCCGAAAACCTGCCCCTGCCTGACCTTGAAGTCAATGCCATTGACGGCATGGGCCTTTGCGCGTCCCCAGAAATCATTGAACACCTTCGTCAGGCCTGCGGCCTCGACAACAACATTGGCGTTGTTTTCTTCAGTCATAATCAGTTATGCCCTTTCTTATCGCATTGTTTTTTTTAGTACCTTTATTCTTCCACCTGCTGCATGGATTCACCAGAGCGGACCAGGCGCGCACTGTTGAATATCACAAACAGGGAGCTTACACTATGCAGCAGCGCGGCGCCAATCGGCGTGATGTGCCCCAACGTGGCGAAATAGACGCCCACCACGATGAAGCCCAGACCGATGGCAAGGTTCTGGTTCATCAGCACACGGGTCTTGCGCGCCAGGCCAATCAGGAACGGGATGCGGCGCAAGTCGTTGTTCATCAAGGCGACAGATGCACTCTGCACAGCGATGTCACTGCCGAATGCGCCCATTGCCACACCCATGTCGCCTGCAGCCAGAGCGGGCGCGTCGTTAACACCGTCACCGACCACCGCAACCAGCAGTCCCTTCTTCTTCAGCTCATGGACGTAGGCCTCCTTCTCTTCGGGCAGGCAGCCTGACTTGACCTCCGTGATGCCAATCTTGGCAGCCACGGCCTGTGCAACGCGCTCATTATCACCTGTGACCATGCAGCACTGGTTGACGCCCAGCTCTTTCAGCATGGAGATGGCTTCTTCAGATATCTTGCGGATGGCGTCACTTAGGCCAATCCAACCCATCAGCTTGCCGTCCCGCGCGACGCAGACCACACTCATGCCCTGCGATTCACCGTCCGCCAAGCTCTCCTTGACATCGTCCAAGTTGATGCCCGCAGCCTCCAGCCAGGCGGCGCGTCCCACCATGACGGAACGTCCATTGAAGACGGCCTTGACGCCTCGCCCCGCAACTTCCTCGTATGAATCGGGCTGCACGCACTGGACTCCCGCCTCGGTGGCCAGGGTCTTCATTGCTTCGGCAGTCGGGTGATTGCTGTGATGCTCCGCGCTGGTGGCAACGCTCAAGAGGTCGGAGAGTTCAACGCCCTCCACGGGAACCAGCGTGGCAACCTTCAGTTTGCCTTCGGTCAAGGTACCCGTCTTGTCAAAGATGATGGCCTTGATTTTGGCAGCCAGCTCAATGTGCGAGACATCCTTGATGAGGATGCCCAGGCGGGAGGCGGCGGCGATGGCCGCGATGACCGCACTCGGCGTGGCAATGACCAGCGCCGCAGGCACGGACATGACCAGCACCGCGATGACGCGGTCAATCTTCTCCGTGATGAACCACGCCAGAGCGGCAATCATCAGGATGGTGGGCGTATAGTAGCCGACGTAGTTGTCAATCATGCGCATGATGGGGGTCTTGGAGCGCTCCGCGTCCGCAATGAGGTTGCGGACCTTACCGAGCGTGGTGTCCTTTCCGATGCGGGTGACCTTGAAATCAACAAGGCCCGTCAGGTTCTGCGTGCCTGCATAGACCTCGCTGTTCTCAGACTTGTCGGCAGGAAGCGACTCACCCGTGATGGTGGCCTGGTTGACGGTGGTGGTGCCCTTGACGATGACACCGTCAGCAGGGAAGTTTTCACCAGGGCGCACACGGCAGAGGTCGCCCGCCTTCAGGTCGTTGAAGGCGTCGATTTCCTCCTCAGAGCCGTCTGCCTTGATGCGGCGCGCCTGGCGGGGGGTCAGGCGGACAACCGCCTCGATGGCGGCCTCCGCGCCTATGGCGGTGCGCTTTTCAATGGTGATTGTGATGAGCATGAAGAAGGCGACGGCACCCGCAGTGCTGTAGTCTCCCATGGCAAAGGCCGCCAGCAGAGCCAGCCCCACCAGTTCGTTCATGTGGACCTTACCCTTCAGCAAGTCGCACACCGCCTCCCAGAAGATGGGCAGGCTCAGCATCAATGCCCCGATGAAGGAGCTGAACTCCCGCGCAACGGGGTCAACCGCATGCGGGAAAAGCACCTTGGCGAGGTAGGCGTTCAGCACCAGTATCCCGCCCAACAGGGCTATCCCAAGGCGTATGATTTCTGGACGCATCGCATTCGCCGACTTGGCGGACCGCGTCGCCTGCTCATTCTGTATATTCGCTTGTACTTCGGACATCTTTCGTCTCGCTCGTTATAAACCTAACATGGAAATAGGAGGGCTACTCCTGCGGAATAGGCTGCTGCTTTTTCTCTTCAGGCACCTGGCCGATGCGCAACCGAAGCTCCTGCTCGACACCATCGTGCTTGTGGATGACATACTTGTTCGGAGTCTTCGCCAGAACTTCACGCAGGGCATCCATATAGAGTGTGGAAAGCATCGTCTCCTGGTTCTTGTTGTATTCCGCCAGAACCGTCTCGAAATAGGAGCTGTCGGCCTTGATGGTCTCGACAACGCGCGTCTTGTAGGAGAGCGCCTCGTCCTTGATGCGGTAGGCGGCGCCTTGTGCGGCCAGCTCAACGCCTTCGGCGTAGCTGCGCGCCTTGAGCATCTCCGCGCGCCCCGTTTCCGCCGCTTCGTTCACCTTGCGGAAGGCGTCCTGAACGGCAACGGATGTGCGGATATCAACGAGGTTGACGGACTGGATCTGCACGCCCAGCCCAACTTCATCCAGCAGAACGGCGAGCCTCGCCTGCACCTTGTCCTTGATGTTCTCGACCTTGCCATCCGACAATGTACGCGTGGTCTTCAGCAGGTCCTCGATCTTCCATGTGCCGACTTCACGAATGACGGCGTTGGAGAGGAGGTTGCGGATGATGGCCTCGGTGCCGCGCTTGATCTGCGGCTTGCCGTGTACCTTTTCCACATCGCTGTCGTCAAAGAAGTTAAGGTAGTACTTTTCGGAGTTGACGACGCGGTAGTTCACGTCCCAGCGGGCATGGATGATGTTGGTGTCGCCTGTCAAAAGGTATCCATCGGAGCCTGGGCGGAGGAAGTTGTTCGGCGGTGGCTGCTGCCCCGCCATGTTCGGCGGCGTCCAGGGCATGAAGGTGGTGTCCGTGGAAACGGTGACGGACTTCTGCGCAGGAATCTCCTTCACCCAGTCGATGGGATAGGGCCACGCCCAATACCAGCGGCCACTGGTGAGAATGGGGGATTCGCCTCGCTCGGGGTCGATGACGCGACGCTGCAGCTTTCCGAAGCGGAAAAGCATCGCCTCGTTCTGGTCGTCAACGCGGAACATTCCGCTAAAGACGAGGTAAACGAATATGAGGATGATAAGGAGGCGCAGCCCCTGGAACAGAATGCGGAGCATCCTGACGAGGGCCTTCATTCCTCCGTCCTGGTATTCCTGCCCGTTGGGCTGGTTGTTTCTGTCTAGTTCTTCCATTTTGGCACTCCCTTTTCGGCTGGTCACTTGGATTGAGGAGCGGGGGACTGCTTCAGGTTGATTGCGCCTGGCTTCAGCAGCGTGAAAGGCGGGGTGTCGGTGTCAAGAATCAAGGTGTCCTTGTCGGTCAGGCTGATTTTGAGGGCTTCCAGATTGCGCAGGAAGAGGGCCAGCTCGGGGTTCTTGCGGAACACGGCATAGTTCTTGGCGGCCAGTTCATCGCCTTCGCCGCGGATCTTCTTGGCCTCGGCCTCTGCCTGGGAGATGGTCTCCGCCGCCTTGCGGTCGGCCTCGGAGCGGATACGTTGTGCCTCGGACTTGCCCTCGGCCAGCAGTTTTTCGGAGTGGTTCTCGCGCTCGGCGCGCATGCGGTCGAAGACCTTGGTGGTCACCATCTCGGGGAAACCAATCTGGCGGAAACCAATCTTGGTGACCTCGATGCCGAAGTCCTCCATGGTCTTCTTCTTGACATCGTCCAGCATCGCCTTCTCGATGATGTCCATCTTACTTTCGCCCGTTTCGGTGTTGACCAGTTCAGAGAAGTTGTGCATCGGGATGATGCTGTTGCGGCTGTCGCGGACAGTGGCGTCCAGCTTCTCATCCACCTCTTCGGCGGACTTGAGGCGCTTCAGGAAGATGTCGGGCTTGCCGACCTTCCAGAGAACGTAGGTGGAGACGACAATCTGGTACTGGTCCTTGGTGGTCAGCTGCTCCAGATGGCCCTTGGTAAGCTCATAGCACTGGACACGCTTGTCGTATCTCCAGACTTGATCGATGAAGGGC
>JAFTAC010000063.1 GCA_017458805.1 Victivallales bacterium
ACTCGGGCATGAAGGAATAGACTTGGACGGCAAAAACAGCATCTGGAACCTGGGTAAGCAGCTTGGCGACCTCGCGGTCGAAAACGCTGAAGTCGAAGGAGCCATCGGGCTGCCAGTAGTCTTGGAAGGCGGCGCTCACGCGGTAGGAACGGAAGTTGTTCTTGGCGAAGTGGGTGATGCCGCTCAAATGGTCGGTGCCGTAAGCGGCGGGCGTATGCCAGAAGACGGGCTGAAGCACCTCATCACCCAGCTTCAGCATTGGGCGCGCACCGCCCGTCCACGCAGCCTTGCGAAGGGGAGGCGGAACCATACGGCTTTTGTCGATGGTCGCCAACACGGGATTGCCGTTGAGGCGCACCAGGTCGTCCTCCAGGAAGAGCTGGCTTTTCTCCTTGTCAACGTATGGCACGGGGTAGGTGAAGGTTACAGTCTCGCCAACCTTCCAGTTGGTGCTGTCAGGTGAAATCGCCAGCGTGAAATCGCTCTTCTCGTTTGCTTCATTCTCAAGTACGAAGCGCAGGGTGTTCAGGGGCTTGACGGGCAGCCGCTGCACGCGGACGGTCAGGCGGCCAAGCTCTGAACGGACGAGTTCCAGCTCTCCTTGCGGCCCTGCAAAGCGGAAGACCATGCCTCCCTTCCATGGCGGAATGCGTGCATCTCCCAGCACGACCACGGGCTCCGTGGCGGTTGGGATGGAGGTGTCCGTGTTGGATTGCGTTTCGCAGAGCCACTTGTCGTCGGTGTCGGCGAAGAGTTCTTTGTTTTTGAGTTGGACATAGACGTCGGCGAGGAAGCCACCCCATGAGTCGATGTTCTTCACGCGGCACGAGATGCGATTGTGCCCCTTGCGGAGCAGTTTGGTGATGTCGTAGCGGTTGACCTGTGACCAGCGGATGGTCTTGCCCAGGAAAACACCATTGACGTAGGTGAAGCAGGAGTCGTCGCCGAGAACTCCCATTACGGCGAATTCGGGGGCCTCGTCCAGTTCGATATCCCGCTGGAACCATATACTGCGGTTGATGGGGCCTGGTGCATTCTGCATCCAGAGCCAGTTGCCGCGCCAGAAGAGGTCGCTCGGAGATGCGGGAGGCGTGTATTGAAGCTGCTGGACGACAGGGTAGCCAAGACCTTTAGCCGCCAGTTCCAGATAGGCTTCGATTGCATATTCAGGTGTGGTGAAATTGATTTCCTTTTGTCCTAGCTTGAGCTGTACTGCCGTGCCTGGTAGCTCCAGTAAGTCCTTGTCGTAGAAGCGGATGGTTGTGCCTGGCGAACTCTCGCCTTCCCAGGCGAGGCGGCAGAGGGCGCGTGGCATCAGCTTCGCCACTAGCACAGGCTTTCTTGGCACCAATCCAGCCGCGTTCGGAACGCGGTTGCGGATTGTCTTGGCACGGAACGCATTCCAGCCCAAATGTGCGATTTCGCCACCGTTCCAACTGATTTCATAGTTGGTCAGGGTGCCTTGTGAAACGCTGTTTTCTGGGAACTCAAAGATATAGTCGTGGTATTCGCCGTCGGGGATTGCCGCCAAAGGAGTAATCTTCAGCGACTCTCGTTTGTCTCCATTCACCACGTTCGCGGCAAAGATGAAATAGCCAGGTGCATCCGCCTTGAGAGAACACTCGACCTGCTTGATGTCCGGGGCGTTCCACTGCAAATCCTGCTGATAGAAGGCTCCCTTGACGGCAGGCTGCGAGATTGCCTCCAGAGCATCTGGCACCCCCTTTATGGGCGACAGCTTGCTAAGGTGACCATGCTTTAAAAGCTCTGTACCCTGAAACTCCATTGGCGTTGATGGAGTTTGGGCGTTGGTAGCCATCCAGCAGATCCCACATATCATAAAAGTCGAAAATAGAAAATGTCTCATGATAGTCTCCTAAATTAGTAATGCCTATCGCGTTCGTTGTCAGGGGACCACCTGGGGGCGAACTGCCATTCAGAGGGTGTTTCGCCGATGTTGTCCAGGTAGATTTCGACGGGCTTGTCAAGGCGTTTGAAGAAGAAGCTGATGCGGCGGGTCTTGGCGAGGGATTTGTTGTCCAAGTCGCATTCGGTAGGCTTGTCGCGGAGGGAGGCGATGGTCGTGTTCCAATTGTCGTCGGCGTATGTTTTCTTGGACCAGAAGCGTGCATTTCCTTCCATAATAGGGCCTGGATTGCGGGTGTTCAGGTATTCCATGGAGTGGCTGAAGCCTTCAAGGTGCGAGAGGCGGCAATCCTTCACAAGCCCTTTGCAGCCCTCCGAGATGCGGTAGGGCATGTCGATGGAGACGCGCACGTAGGGATTCGTCTCATTCGCGACGGCTGGCGGCACGCTGACCTTCAGCACCTTGCCATGCTGCGGCAATTCCACAACCTCCATCGTGATACTTCCTTGGAAGTTGCCGTTCTGCGTCAGATAGACTGGCTCTACGACACTGTTTTCGAAGTCATAAACAAGCTTGCGCTCAAAGACCGTTTTCGCCGTGAAAGGCTTCTGCTGAAGACGGCTGGAGTTAAACGGCTTTAATGGCGTGCGGAACCTGCTTTCAAAAGCGGAGTCCCATGCGGTGAGTGCCAGCAATACAGGCGAGATACCATCGCATGCCTGCGTGCTGAAGACCATGCCCTTGACCCGTTTTTCAGGCACGGGGTTGATGACATCGCAGATGCCGAAGGTGAAGAAATTGCCGTTGCAGTCAATGCCTCGCAAGGCCAGCTTCATGTTGTAGCCGCCGAAGGCGCTATTCCAGTCGTTGAAATCATAGCGATAGGCGAGGGGAACTTCCTGCGTTGTGCCATCCTCATATTGGAAGCGGATGGCGGCGGCCTTCCTGTGGGCAAAGCGGTACTTTCCGTAGTTTGTACTAGTGTAGTCGGCGATTTTTGTCGGGCGAGTGGAGGTCATCAGCAGTGAGAGGCGTTGCGTGCTAAAATTGCCCAGATTGATGCGCACGGCCTCGCGTCCGCCTTCTTCGTTTTTGGTTCCGCTTAGGCGTATGCCATAATAGCGTCCCTTTTCGCCTACAGCCAGTTGGAAACGCTCGGGTCGCGCCAGCAAGAGCTCCCTTGCCTTCTGCGCCATCTCCTCATTTAGCACGGGGAATCCGCCTGATTCGGAGAGTTCCGCGTTGATGTAGGGCTGCAGCGAGAGTGGCTGCGCATCGTGGACATGTTCCCTGACATAATGCGTGGCATATTCGGGGGCGATCATCCGCATCATCTCGTGCGTGGCGTCATAGGTAAGGAAGCCATGGTGAGTCGGGCGGTTGTGCCAGATGTAGTCTGCGCCGATGACGAAACCGCCTGTGCTTTCGGGTGTCTCACGGTTCAAGTCGGCAAAGGAGCCACCGCTGCTGAAGTACCAGTGGGTCATGCGGATGCCTGTGCCATGGTTGCGCTTGATGACCTCAATCATGTTGCGCACGTTTTTGGGCATGCCCGCAATTGCAGTGCCTGTGGGATGAAACTGCTGAAGCGGCTGCAACTTGGTGTCATCAATGAACTCACGGTAGGACCAGAAGCCAATCAAGTCGGTTTTCGGGTCAAGGAGCTTCCTCATCTCCTCGCCGTATGGCCAGTTGGGGAGGTTGTTGAAGCAGTCGTGGCAGAACATGATTTTGCACCCCGTGTCGGCGAGTCCCTTGTGGATGAAGTTCATATAGTCGGTCAAAAGCTCTATGGCGGGGACATCCTTGCAGCGTGGGCAGACTTTGAAGGGACCGAGGTAGATTTCGTCCAGCACAACGTATGCGATTTTGGCGTTGAAGAAGGCAATCTGCTCGCGCATGGCCTGGAGGGTGATGGCGCGCGCCTGCTCGTTCTGGATGCATGCCTGGCTGTTCCAGGTCTTGTCAGGCTTGCCCTCGCTCATTTTCTCCCAATCCTCATGGGCCATCAGCCAGCTGTTGTGGCTGAGAAACTGCAGGGCGGGGATGATGGTGATGTGCCTTTCGCGGCAATAGTCCCTCAATTCGGCCAAGGCCTCCCGTGAGAGGATGTTCTTGCTCTTGGTCAATTTGAATGATTCGTAGGGGAAGGCCTCTGCGACGGTAAGGGAAAGACCGTTCAGTTTTAGGCGGCCCATGGTGTCCAGCAGGAGCTTCAGCTTTGGAAGCTGCTCGTTTTTCACGTTGTGGAGCATCATGGTGTAGAGGCGGCGCTCCAAGTCGGGGTAGTCGAATATCTCGCAGCACTCCAACAGGGGCTTTGCCGCATTGGCAAGCAGGGAGCGTAGGGTCTGCGCACCGTAGAAGAGCCCTGCATTGGAGCGTGAAACTATGCGGATGTCTTTTTCGCTGATGGCAAGCCTGTAGCCTTCTGGGCTATCTGGCACGTTCTCCTGTGATAGTTCAAACGTGCATTCAGTATGGTCGTTATTTTTCTGTGTTGCAACGCCCAGGCGAGCAAGCTCCTTCTGCAACTGCGTGAAAATCAACTGCTCTTCCTGTGGCACAGAGATGGATATGGTTTGGGGAAACTGGAAGATGCCTGACTTTGCTATGTATTGCTGTGGCTCGGGGA
>JAFTAC010000562.1 GCA_017458805.1 Victivallales bacterium
CGGGGGGACAATTGCCCCCCGACCATTGATCTAGCAACAAACCCCTAACCCCCCTAACCACTAACCACTAACCACCAACCACCAACCTCTAACCACTAACCACTAACCACTAACCACTAACCACTATTCAAAGGTATCCAGTTAAAAGAATGTCATTTCCAATGGGTTGCGCCTGGAAATCGTTGAGGGAGAGAGCATCGTCGAGTGAGAGGGCATCCAATCCCCCGACAACGGGACGGGCGTTCCTGCCGCCGAGTATCTTCGGGGCGACAAAGAAGGCAACCTTGTTGACGGCGCCAGCGTGCAACGCAGCAGCGGCAAGCTCACCGCCTCCTTCCAGCAAAAGTGCTGTTATATTCTGCTTTCCAAGTTCTTGCAGAAACAGCGACCACTCCTCTGGAGAGACGGGTTTCACCAATTCAGGCGGGGGATTGCCGTCTGTCAGCAGCTTGCAGTCAGGTGGCAATTGCTTTTGCGAGGTCCAGACGAAGCGTCTCGGCTGGCACGGCCAGTTGGCAGGTGAACGGACAGTCAGGCTGGGGTTGTCCGCCAGCACAGTGGCACCGCCAACCATGATGGCATCTGCCCAGCGACGCATCTCCTGAACCTTTTCACGAGCAGCGGAGCCTGTTATCCACTGTGAGGAGCCATTGGCGGTGGCAATCCTGCCATCCAGCGTCATCGCCATCTTCAGCAGAACGAATGGCTTTTTCTGGGTAATCCACCAGAAGAAGGATTCGTTCATTCTCTCGCACTCGTCCTTTAAAATACCTGTATCAACTTCGATTCCAGCATCTTGCAGGATTTTTACAGCGACACCGCAGTAGAGTGGGTTCTTGTCCAGAGCACCGATGACCACGCGGGCGATGCCCTCTTCGATGATACGTTTCGTGCAGGGAGGAGTGCGCCCATAAGTGGAGCAAGGCTCCAGCGTCACATAGAGTGTGGCTCCCTTGACAGCGGACGGGGCGTTCCGCAGGGCATCATCAAGGGCGTTTGGCTCGGCGTGCGGGGTGCCCGCCTTGTGGTGGTAGCCCTGACCGATGAGCTGGCCGTCCTTGACAACCACTGCGCCGACAATGGGGTTCGGTGATGTCAATCCAAAACCCAGCTTCGCCTGCTCGATGGCGCGTTGCATCCAGAGGATGTCATTTTTGTCCGTCATCGACCGTCTCCTTCATCAGGGAGTGGATGAGGTAGTTGCAGTGGCTGACCAGGCTCTTCTTGTCGATGGTATCATAGAACATGATACGGATGGCGGCGGCCTCCATCAGGCAGAAAAAGAAGTCCGCCGTCATCATTGGGCTGACCTGCTTGATCTCTCCCTTGCGAATGCCGTCCTGGACAATGCTTTTTATGTAATACTGGAAGCCAATCGTGTGCCGCTTGATTTTGCGCTCCACAGACTCCCCCTGGCGTCGCTGCGCGATGAGGTATTCAATGATGGCCCGCAGCAAGGCAGGATTCTTCAGACAGGCCTCAACCGCCGTGTTTACAATCAGTTCCAGCTTTCCCTTGGAATCAAGCGTTGGCTCATGGACAAGCGTTTCACCAATTTCGTCATTCAAGTCCTGCACAAGCTGGTAAATGGCGTTGTCCAGAATCTCCCGTTTGGTGTTGAAATATTTGTAAAGTGCTGTTCTGGAAAGCCCGCAGACATCCGCCAACTGCTGAAAGGTGACCTGCTGATACCCCATCTCCGCAAAAAGCTGCAATGCCTTTCTAAGTATCTCGCGTTTCCTGTTGGCATGGTCAACTTGCTTGCTCATTTCTTTCCTCCCTTTGACGAAAGCAGACTGGCAATCGAACAGGCTATGGCATGGAGGTTCTGCTCGGCACACGCCATAACCTGCTCTAGTGGCTGGACGGATTGAAGCGTGCTGAAGACTGCCATAAACCTGGAGCGGAGCTTTTCCGCATCCTCCACGGCTCCCGAACAGAGGATGGCGGGAACCCCGTGCTTGGCAGCCAGATCCGCCACAACGGCTGGAAGTTTGCCGAAGAGCGTCTGCTCATCGGTTTTGCCTTCGCCTGTGATGAGATAGTCGGCTCCTTCCAGATGCTCCTCCAGATGAACAAGATGCGCAATAATGGTGGCCCCCGACTCCGTTTTAGCGTTCAAGAAAGCGCGAAGTGCAAAGCCTAGACCGCCTGCCGCGCCATCGCCAGGGTGTGTGCAATCGGTTGTAAAGCCCGACGAAATGGCGACTTCCGCAAAATGCGCCAGCCCCCTCTCCAACTCCTGAACCATCTCGGGCGTGGCCCCTTTCTGGGGACCAAAGACGGTTGCGGAACCTTGGGGGCCAAGCAACGGATTCGTGACATCGCTGGCTATCGTGATGGTGGCCTCGCGAAGCAGTGGATTTGCCTGGGAGGCATCAATGGCGGCTAGCTCTGCCATAGCAGCTCCCCCATGCGAGATGGGATTCCCTTGCGAATCCAATAGTCTGAACCCCAGGGCTTGAAGCAATCCCATGCCGCCATCGACTGTGGCACTGCCGCCTATGGCAACAGTTATCGTTCGCGCACCAGCCTTGAGTGCCTCGCCGATGAGCTGGCCCGCGCCATAGCTGGTGGTTTTCATCGGGTTCTTTTCCTCAGGCTTCAGGAGTTCTATGCCACAGGCGGCAGCCGTCTCAACAAAGGCAGAGTGCCCGTCGTCAAAAAGGGCAAAGGATGCCATGACAGTGCGTGACAGTGGGTCTGCGACCTCACACGACATCAGTTTTGCGTGCGTGGAAAACTCCACGGACTGGAGGGAGCCTTCGCCTCCGTCGGACATGGGCAGGCACACCAGTTCCGCTGCAGGACAGGTCTCTGCAAAAGCCTGCCGCCATATTCGGCAGACCTCCACGGCCCGCAACGTGCCTTTGAAGCTATCTGGTGCGATGACGATTTTCATAGGCTAAACGGATTGGGGGCGATAGCTTTGCCGTATTCGACCGTCTGGACTTTGTTTCCAGCAAAGAGCAGACTGCCGTCGTCTGCAACAGAATAGTTGCCTTTTGCAAAGTTCAGCACAGCCTGTGGGAAAACAATCCAGTCCCCCTGCTCTTTCAACGTGTTCTGATTGGCCTTTGCAACCTCTTCCAGCGCATCTGCATAGCCGCCTTTTGGACGTTTTGCAGGGCGCAGAGGAATGCATGCCGCCAGCTCTTCACGCGTATGCCCCATCAGGTCGATGGGCACCTTGGTGGAGACGCCCAGCAGGTGTCCGCTGTCCATCTCGCCGCCCGCGCCCGAATAGGGCTCCACCACAATCACGCTGCTGCGCATGTAGTCCAGTCCTTCCAGAATGGCCAATTCAATGGGTATCGTGTGGAGCCCGACAAGGAGCCGCCTACCGTTCTTGAGATAGGTCAAATCGCCTGGATGGACATTCAGGCAGGGGAAATCGGAGGTGATGTTGGTGAGGGGCACGAAGCCCGCAAAGATGCCAAAGTCCAAGCGCATGGGAGCCAATAGCTTCCGTAGTTCATTGGTCCACTCCTCGCGGATTTTCTGGCCAGCGGGGGTGGCGATGGAGACGCGCGTCTCACCACGGTCAAGGTAGAATTGCTTGATGTCCAACTCGATGACAGGGATGTTGAACATCCTGCCAAGTTCGTGCGCACGGCTTGTGAGAGGTGCATCCGTGACAAGCGCAGGGATGGCCAGCGGCGGATTGGGCAGTGCCTTGATGGTGTTCAAGAGGGTTTCGGCATTGGAGCCAGAACCACTTAGGAAGATTGCGGCATTGGGGACTCTGCCCTGTGCGGTGAAAAAACTCTTTGGCATAATGTTGACAATAGTTATGTGAGCGCTCTAGGAGGAGCGCACACTCAGGACGATTTAGTTCAGACGTTTCAGGCCTCCCAGCAGGATGAGCAAGAACGCCACCGCAACCAGTGAGGCGGCAATGGTGCGCCCGACAGGGGGCTTCTCATTCGCTAGCTTCAATGCATCGCGCAGATGCCATGGGGCACCCAGCAGAAATAGTCCGCAAATGCCCAGAAGCAGGCAGACAATGGAATACACCCCGCGCAAGGGGACATCATAGATGAACGCACAGCGTATGAGTTCGTTAGACGAAAGAATCAGGAAGCCGCCCAGCGCACGAGCGAAGAGGTAGTCAAGATAGAGGGCGCAGAGAATGGTAAGGATTGGCACCAGGCACCAGACAAGCGTGTGGAACTTGGCAAGCCCCCCCTCAAGCATGACACAGCCATGCCAGGCAGACCATGCCAGACAGGGGATGCCCAAAACGACTCCAGCCCAGCGCAGGCGTGGCAGTACCGCCATTTTGTCAGGCTGGAAGGCAAAGGAATATCCCAGAAAAAGCAGCAGGGCCGCCAGGAAAAATGTCAATGACAGAAATAACATAGGGCAATCGTGTTTGAAAGAGAAAACACCTCTATTTTTTATCCGACCATTCTGCTTCCCACCAGGTGAACTGGATTTTAGTGCGCAGGTCACCTCCGAAGAGATAGTCGTATGCGCCTTCAAGTTCGCGGAAAGCCCACAGGAAATTCTGATAGTCCAGGTCGGTTTTGGACATCACCTGTTTAAGCGCGTTTCTTCTGCGCTCGACGTGGGTCACTTCCAGAACGCGCGCCATCTCCTGGAAAAGCAGCAGAAAGAGATGAAGTTGGCAGGGGAGTTTACGTAATTCAGCCTTGTACGCATTCAGGCGGGTGGCCGACCACTCCTCCTTTGCAAGCGTCGCACGAAGCACATCTGGCCGTGTCTGCACAGGGAGCGTTTGAAGGCATTCGTTGTAGAACAAGATGACCCCGACGGGATTGAGCACAAACGTGGCCGTGGCCTCATCGAACTGGCATCCCCATTCAGGAAACGCATCATTGGAAGAGAGGCAGAACGCCACATTCGCCTCGGCCAGTTTCGTGTGCTTGCGGACAAAGTAGATGGCCAGTTTTTCGGCAAAATCACCCGCGCGCTTCAGGCATCTGTCCAATGCCGAAGCCGTTGCTGCCCCTGGTTTTCGCAAATACGAATTACAGAGCTTTTCTACCTGTGTCCATGACGTTGCTGACATGATGGCACATCTGATTCTACATGTTTCAAAACATATAAGGTGATTTCAAAACTAGCTTCCACTAGTATTTAATTGATTGAAAATCAATTAAATACTAGATATGGAATTGCCTCTTATTCCAGTTCCGTGGGAAGCGTGGAACGCGAAAGAGCGACCTTGCCTGTACGGGCCAGTTCGATGATGCCGTAGGAGGTCATCAGGGCCTCGAAGGCATCCAGCTTCTCCGTGGAACCCGTGACCTCGATGACGAGCGAATCCTTCTGCACGTTGACGATATTCGCCTTGAAGACGCCAGCAATCTGGATGATTTCACTGCGGTTTTCGGCGCAACGCACCTTGAGAAGCATCAGTTCGCGTGAGACGAAGCCACTGCCTGTCAAATCAGTGACCTGCACGACCTCCACCAGCTTGTTCAGCTGCTTCTGAATCTGCTCCAGAATGGCATCGTCACCATGGGTGACGACGGTCATGCGGGAGTAGTTCTTGTTCTCGGTGGGGCTGACGACCAAGCTGTCGATGTTGTAGCCGCGGGTGCTGAAAAGCCCTGCGACCCGCGACAGCACGCCGAAGCGGTTTTCGACCAGCACGGAGAAGGTGTGCTTCTCCTGCTTATTCAGCTCTGAGGATGGTGATTTCGTCGTCATTGAAGGTCTCGCGGAGGTAGCGTTCAATGCCTTCCTTCAGGGTGGCCTGGGCGTGGGGGCAGCAGCCGCATGCGCCTTTCAGGCGCAGGGAGATGTTCTTGCCCTCGAACTTCACGACTTCCAAGTCGCCGCCATCAGCTTGAAGATGCCCTCTGAGCATCTCCAGAACTTCACGTGCATTCTTTTCAAATTCTTCCATGGGAGTGTCCTTTATGTGTTATAGGATTTTGGAATGATGTTATGGTGGAAAAGGTTAATCTGTCCAAGTAGGCTTCTTCGGATCTTTTAGCCATAGTGGTTCTTCACTTTGGCGAATTGGTTCAACATGGGAATCGAAAAACAATCCATTAAAAGCATCCGAATGGCGATGGGCTGGGTGATAAAAAAACGAGCTGTTAGAGTATTTAATTAGACTGGCTTTGTGCAAAGAATCAACGTATGGGACAATACCATCTGACTGGTCGGAACGTGTAGCTGCAATCAATTCAAATTGATTGAGGGTACCTGAAGGTTTTTTAAACTGATTCAACTTAAAAACGGTAGGCGAAGACAAACCGGCATATTTTTTCCCCATGAAACCTGATAAAAACAAGTAACGTCCGTATGAACTTATGAAAGAATTGGGATACCGACTATGATCAGATGGCCTTTTTTCAGACAAAGCATTTTCTCTTTCATCGCTAGGGCAGGAATAGATCTGATAGTCACCTGTATATTCGATGAGCAAATCATGCCACCAATATATACAGGTAAATTCAGAGTAGGCAGGCACCGTAAATTGCTTGTAATCAATTGGGTATGCTGACAAACCAATCCCGCTTTGCTTCATGTTGCTAATACACTGGATGGCTTCTGCTTTTTCCCGAGCCTTGCTAAGAGCTGGCAACAACATTGCAGCAAGAATCGCGATTATGCCTATGACAACCAATAACTCTATGAGCGTGAATCTGTTTTTCATTTTTGCAAAAAGTTACTTATACGCCTTCATCTGTTCGCGAACACGGGCAAGTTTTTCCTCGAACTCGGTGATTTTCGCCTTTTCGGCATCGACGATTTCCTTGGGGGCGCGGGCGACGAAGTTCTGGTTGGAGAGCTTCTTGCGGATGCTTTCCAGGTACTTGACGATTTCAGCCTCCTGCTTTTCGAGGCGCTTAACTTCGGCGTCCAAATCAATGACACCTGCCAGCGGGATGTAGGCGGTGGCGATGGTGCTGACTGCCGTTCCGCAGGGACCTTCGGGCTTGCAGTTCTCCTTGACAGTCAGCGTGCTGGCTGAAAGAAGGGACTTGAGTGCGGCGCTGTCGCGTGTCAGGAACTCCGCCGCCTCTGCGGTGGTGGGAGCGATGTAGATGTCCAGCGGGCTGTTGGTCGCGATGTTGTAGGAGGCGCGCATGGCGCGGACGGCGCGGATGAGCTCGCACTTGGCCTCGGTGAGTTCCGCATGGGCGGCGGTTGCGCCGAAACTGGCGAGCGTGGCGTCATCAATCGGCTTGGGCCATTCGGCCTTCATAATGGAATCCTCCTCGGCGACGAAGCCCATCTGGTGCGCCAGCTCGTCGGTGATGAACGGCATGATGGGATGGAGCAGGCGGAGGAACGCGCCCAGGCAGTAGTCAAAGATACGGATGATGCTGTCGCCGTTTTCGGCCTTGCCGTTGAACGCGGGCTTGCAGGATTCCAAGTACCAGTCGCAGAACTTGTTCCAGATGAACTCGTAGATTTCCTTGCAGATTTCGTCGAAGCGGAAGTTTTCAAGGCCAGTCGTCATGTTCTTGATGGTCTCGTTCAGCTCGTAGATAATCCACTGGTCATCGGGACGGAACGCTTTCGGGTCGATACCGTCAAGGGTCGGCCAGCCGAGCGGGGCCTTGCCCTGGCTCAAGCGGAAGCGCACCACGTTCCACAGCTTCGTGGCGAAGTTGCGCCCGATTTTGCACTTCTCGTTGCTGTAGCGGATGTCCTGCCCGATTGGCGCGATGTAAATGATGGTGAAGCGCAATGCGTCCGCACCATACTCCTTCACCACATCCAGCGGGTCGGGGGAGTTGTTCAGGCTCTTGGACATCTTGCGACCCTTGTCATCGCGGATGATGGAGGTGAAATAGACGTCCTTGAACGGGATGTCGCCCATGAACTCCATCGAGGACATGATCATGCGGGCAACCCAGAAGAAGATGATGTCGGGTCCCGTCACCAGCGTCTGTGTCGGGAAGAACTTCTTGAGCTCAATGGACTCCTTCGGCCAGTCGAAGACGGAGAAGGGCCACAGCCAGGAGCTGAACCAGGTGTCCAGCACGTCGGGGTCCTGCGTGAAGTGGTCATGACCGCACTTCGGGCACTTGGTGGGCGTCTCGCGGGCGACGACAATCTCGCCGCACTTGTCGCAATAGTATGCGGGGATGCGGTGGCCCCACCAGAGCTGGCGTGAGATGCACCAGTCCTTGATGTTCTCCATCCAGTGGCGATAGGTCTTCACCCAGCGGTC
>JAFTAC010000563.1 GCA_017458805.1 Victivallales bacterium
GGCCCCTTGCCGTCGCCCATACTAGGCGCACCGCCTCCCCTGCCCCCGCGAAAACCACCGCCAGGCATGGAGACGCCCCAAGCGCCATTCTCCATCTGCTTCGAGAACATATAGGCAGCAGCCTTCGCCTGAAGTGCCTCCACACGGGCCTTCAAGGCCGCATCCTGTGCAAAAACACTGATGCCAAGAAGCAGCAGTGCCAGATTCAACGCCTTCTTCATCCGTAAACTCCTGGTTGTTTTCAAAGTAAAAACCAAATATCAAAGCCCTGTCGGGGCCTCGATGAAAACCGTCTCCAGCGGAAGCTCCGCCTGGACTTTGGCCATCAGGGCCTTGACGCCCGTGTTTTCAGAATCATAATGCCCTGTAGAAAGGATGGAGACACCCTGCTCTAGTGCATTGTGCCACCGCTGGTGCAAGAACTCACCTGTCACCAGACAGTCCGCACCCGCGTCACGGCACATATCAATGGCAAAATCGCCACCTCCCGAGACGAACGCCACGCCATGAGCAAGCCCCTGCGTGTTGTCCGTCAACTTCGCATCGGGAGAGATAGTGGCACGCACCTTGCCCAGCAAATCCACCAGCGGCACTGGTGCATCCAGCTTGCAGACCATGCCGATGTCCATACCGTGATACCGACAGAAGGTGCTGGTGACCGTCAGCCCCAGCCGCTGCGCCAAGACTGCGTTGTTGCCAATCTCCTTGTGGGCATCAAGAGGCAGATGCATGGCAAACAGGGAGAGGTTCGAGGCAAAGAGCGCACGAAAACGCGCAGCGTCTGCGCCAACGAAACGTTTGAAGCCGTTGCCCCAGCTCAACCCGTGGTGGACAAACAGCATGTCCGCACCCTGCTCGGCTGCCTTCGTGAAGGTCTCCAGGCAGGCATCGACGGCGAAGGCGATGCGCTTCACCTCGGCAGCCCCCTCCACCTGAAGGCCGTTGTTGGAATAGTCCTCGCATGTGTAGTCGGCAAAGACGCCCCACAACCAGTCGCAGAGTTCGTTCAATTTCATCATTGTTTTTCCTCCTTACGGGGAGAATTGTACCAAAAACTAGAGATAAACATGAGTACTGCCCCAAACAGGAGCACGCCAGAGAGAATGCAGAAGACAGCCATGATGTTGCCGCTGTGGAAGAGCGGCCCCAGCACGATGGGATGCAAGATGCACCCGAGGGAGCCCGTGCTGATGGTGATGCCCGCCGCCGTGCCGCTGTCCTCCAGATTCCTCGTGGAGGCAAGGCTGACGATCATGGGCCATGTTCCCGAGAATGCGAAACCTATCAGCACAAACAGCACCATGCTCACCTGCCAGGTGGTCACCCACAACTGCGCTGCGGCAATGAAGCTTGCAATCAGCATAAAGGCACTGATAACATACTCATAGCGCTGCTTCTGAGGCAGATAGGCGCATGCCATTCGTCCAATGATGACGGCAGTCCAGAACATTGGCAGGCAGTAGATGGACATGGCCTCGGGAGCGTGGAGGTGGTTCTTCAGGTAGATGCCGAGGAAGGTGGCTGTCGCCATTTCGGGGAAGACATAGCAGAAGCAGCAGATGCTGGGCACAGCCACAGATGGTATCACGCGCAGCGTGCTCTTGAAATCGCCATGCCCCTCGCGCCCCTGGCTCATCTTCGGCAGGCAGAGCGGCAGGCAGAGAAGTGCCATCAGCAGAGACCCCGCGCTGGTCACGCCAAAGGCCCATTTCCATGAGACGCCCATGGGGTAGAGCTTGCCGATGGCAACCGTCGGCAGAATCGCCCCCACGCAGTAGGCAACCTGAGAGACGTTCATGTAATACTTGCTGCGGTCGGGATGCAAATCGGTCAGAATCGCCGCCCCCATGCTTTCCATCACGCCGCCGCCCGCGCCCAACAGCAGGGCCCCGATGGTGACCGAAAACACGGACAGTGCCTCACGGCTGCACTCAAAACCGCAACGAGCAATCAAATTGCCAAGCGGCTCCACAAAGCCAGGCGCAAGAACCCAACCGAAAGCTCCTAGGCACGCAGATATGCAAGCGCCAATGAGCATCCGCTTCTTACCGAAGCGGTCGGAGAGGATACCCAGGAAGAGGCAGGTCACGAAGAAGCCAAAGAACTGCACGGAGACCGTCACGGAAAAGATTTCCGACGGCACACCAAAGCTTTCGCTGACACGCCCCAACGACCCGAACACCACGTTCGATGTCGTTGCGAACAGCACCATGGAAAGCAGCACTATCCACGTCGCAAATGTAACATGCCTCTTGAGCAACGATTCGTTTTCCATTATACCCATTCTGCCAGAAGACTATTTCCCGTAAGCTTCGATGATTGCGTCGGTGACGGCCTTGGCAAGTGTGTCCTGCTCTGGGCCTGGCTTGAAGTGGACGTTGTTTCCCTTGCGCCATTCGTCAAAGACGGGGGAGTTGCGGACTACCGCATTGAGGTCGCAGACAACCACCTGCGGGAACTCCGCCAGAACGGGCTTCACAGCTTCGTTGTATTTGAGTTCCTCGTCCTTGTGGCGACCCCAGTTGCCATACGCACGTCCGTCGTTCGGGACAGGGGTGGTCATGACCCAGACCAGCTTCAGGCCAGTCTTTGCGAGGAACTTGAGCTCGCGGCGGATATTGGCAGCATAATCGACTGGCTCAATGCGGTGCTTCTCGCCGAAAACTTGGGTCTGCGGATTGAAGTCTTGCAGAAGGTCGTGCAGACCGTGGTTGAGCACGACGACGTCCCACTTGGAGGCAGGATTGGCGTAGTCGCCGAGCCACATCTCCAGGCACGCCAATCCACGTGTGCTGGGGCCGCCGTTAGCGGGGATGCGGTGGTAGTTGAACTTGCCCTTCATAATTGCCTTGGCAGCATCGTTGTAGTTCATGCTGATGGAATCGCCTACGACCAGGACGCTGGGTAGCGAGAGGTCGTCATTCTTGCGCTCATCTTCTTTTGGGGTGACCTCGACCAAGGTTAGCACCTGGTCGTCGCCAACGTCTTTTACCCAAAGGCGCAGGGCGTCGATGCGGAGTTTGATGTCCGTCACAGAGGTCGGGAAGAACTCGATGCCCTTGCCAGAACCCTTGATGCGCTTGCCGTCAACCTCGATTTCAAAGGTGCTCTTACCAGTGGGGAAGAAAGGTGCGCGGAGGCCGACGCCAGTAGGACTCCAGCCTGGCTTCTGGGGCTGGACCTGAAACTCGATGCGGTCGCATTTGAAAGGATTGCCTTCCTCGGCCAGCTTATGGTTGGCCGCGTCAAGATAGAAGAGGGCCACACGGCCAGGAGTAATTGTCGTAAAGTCAATGCCTTCGACCTTCCTTTGGAACAGTGTCTTGTCCGTCCATTTCAATGTAAAGCGCGACTGGCTCTCATCCGTCTTCGGGTCATACGCCATACTGGCCAGGACGGTCATTGTCTTGGCATCCATGTCAATCTTGTATGCCAGCGCCGTGTCGCCATTCTTCATCTTGAAGTTTGCGCCGAAGGCAATAGTTGATGCAAGGCAAAGAGATGCGAGTATTTGGTTGTTCATTGTGCCTCCTTTAGTTCATTATCAAGAATGTCTGTTAGAACATTGTAATTTATCACAACTCCTCATTTATGCGAATGAAACATTGTATTTTTCTTAACAAAAAACGCGGGCAAACGGAAAAACCATTTGCCCGCGTTTTGAGTTTCGACGATGACCATCGTCGTTACGCCATCAAGTGCTTATTCCCCGTGGAAGGCACCTGAGGCAGTCCAAGAGAAGCCGAGGTACATGGGATTGGAGCCGTGGAGGGCCTGCGCCTTGAGGGGAGCGACATGACCATCCAGGAAGCCGCAGTTGGTGGCGCCAGCATGGGAAATGCGGACACGCGTGGGCTGGTTGTTTTGAATCCAGCAGTTGCTGTAGCCTTCGATTTCAACAACGAGGTCAGATAGACTCGTGGGGAATTTGTCACCAGCGGTCCCAGAACCACTTGCAGCGCCTGGTAGCGACGCACGGTTTTTCGCATAGATGACGGTCGGATTGCTGTAATCGACGGCGAAGGCTGTAGGCTTGTCGTTATTATCGCTGGAGGGGCAGAAGAAGGCTTTCTTATCACCAAGAACTTCAGCGACATAAACCTGCATTCCTGGATAGGTCACTGCGACTTTCGTGTCATCGGTGTACCACTGCTTGGGGTCCCAGGTGTCGCGTCCCGGCGGGAAGGTGTCCTTGTAGTCATCCATATACAATTCCCAGGAGGTCATGATCTGCTTGACATTGCTGGTGCAGGAGATGGCGCGGGCCTTTTCGCGGGCCTTGCTGAGAGCTGGGAGCAGCATGGCGGCCAGAATCGCGATGATGGCGATGACCACTAGCAACTCAATGAGTGTGAAGTGCTTTTTCATTAATACTACCTCGTTTTGATTATGAATAAACTACAGTTGTCTTATTCCCCATGGAAGGGATTTGTGCTAGTCCAGGCAAAGCCGAGGTACATGGGGTTGGTGCTGCGGAGAGCCTGTGCCTTGAGGGGGGCCACATGGCCATCCAGGAAGCCGCAGTTTACGGAGCCACCGTGCGCCACGCGAATACGGCCAGGCTGGTTGTTCTGGATGAAGGCGTCGGCATAGCCTTCGACGTCAACCACGATTTCGGAATTGGACTGGGAGTATTTGTCCGCCGTGCCCCCTGTGTAGGCGTTGTTGGAGGCGCCGGGGAGTGTCGGGCGGGAGCGCGTGTAGATGCAGGTGGGCGAGCAGTAGTCACACTTGAACTGGGTGGCCTTGTCGGCATTGTCGCTGGAGGGGCAGAGCATGGTCTTCTTGTCCCCGACGTATTCGGCGACATAGACGTTCATGCCGACATAGGTATCGACGACTTTGGTGTCATTGGTGTAGTACTGCTTGGGGTCCCAGGTGTTGCGTCCGGGCGGAAAGACGTCCGCATAGTCGTCCAGGTACATTTCCCAGGAGGTCATGATTTGCTTGAGGTTGCTGGTGCAGGAGATGGCGCGGGCCTTTTCGCGGGCCTTGCTGAGGGCGGGAAGCAGCATGGCGGCCAGAATCGCGATAATCGCGATGACCACGAGGAGCTCGATGAGGGTGAAGTGCTTTTTCATAGTTTCCTTTGTTTGTTGGTTGGTTGTTATTTCTTAGGGGAAATGTCAGATGCAGGATTCTCTTTTGGGGGTTCTTCCTTCTTGTCGAGGGCTTCGAGCTGCGCCTTGTCGGCAAGGGACATAGTGCCTTCGACGCGTCCGTCGTCAAGGATGTTGGTGTCCTTGCGGGCGTCAAGGTCATGGAAGAGTTCCATCAGGCCGAAGAAGCCACCGATGCCGAACCAGAAGGTGCTGATGACGGCGATGACGCCCGGCACGATGAAGTGGATGACGATGAAGTATCGGCTCCACCACTCGATGGGCCAGCGGAAGAAGGCATTCCAGATGACGGTGCCGAGGAAGCAGAAGCAGAAGCCATAGACGAAGCTGTGGCAGAAGATGCCGTAGGCGATGAAGCGGTCGCCTTTGGAGTATTCGGGGGTGATGCCGATGATGTTCTTGAAGATGTTGGCTGGGGTCCACTTGCGGGTGAGGTCGCGCTGCTCGTTCAGCCCGTACTTGCCGCGGTGCAGCATGCGCTCCAGGTTGAAAGGCTCCTTGCAGGTAAGCTTGGAGACGATGACGTAGAGGATGACGGTCAGCAGAGAGAGGAAGAAGGCGAACTCGATGGAGTTGACGGGGCACTTGACCTCGTTCATCGTCCAGGTGATCCAGTCGCCGAAGGGGCGGGAGAGGGTGCGGAGAACCTTGTCGAACGTCTCGACCATGCCGGCCTTGGCGATGGCGGGATAGACGATGTTGGCCCAGTTGCGCTGGATGAAGATGTAGCTGGTGCTCATGATGGCGCTGGTGAGCAAAGCCGTCCAGGCGCCAGCGGTGGTGCCGAAGCTGCTGTAGAGGCCGAAGACCATGACGGCGCCTGCGCCACTGGTGAACATGGAGGTGACCAGCTGCACAAACATGTTGATGAAGTCCAGCTGCCGCATGAAGTAGGAGCCGGCGAGGAAAAAGACGCCGATGCAGATGGTGACGATGCGGATCATCCACACATGCTGTTCAGGCGTGAAGGGCTTCTTTTTGAGGGGCAGCACCACGTCCTGCGCGATGGTGAGGGCGGCGCTGTACATTCGCGTGTCGTCGGTGGAGAGCATAGCGAGGAAGAGGAGAAGGGCGAAAAGACCGAAGAGGCCATGGGGCAGGAGGCGTCTCATGGTGACGGAGAGGTTCAGCTGGTTGTAAAGGGTGCGGCACTGCTGGAAGTTGTCGTTTGCAATGCCTTCCGCGTCAATGAGAGCCTTGTCCTTCTCCTCCTGGGAGAGGTTGGAGTTTTCAAGTTCGGCCAGCTTGCGGGCGCGGGCGTCGTCCTTCAGAGTGGTGTGTATTTTGTCAAGGAATCTGGTATCAAGGTTTTCGTTCTGCGACAGGGGCTTGTCAACGCCGATTTCATGATACTGTGGCTCGATTTTGTTGATGGCCTCCTTCAGGAGTTCCCGTGTGTGTTCGTCTTTCTTGAAGACATCGTTGGCGGAGCGTATGGCCAGGTCTTTGCGGACGATGTTGGCTTCCTGTGCAAAGTCCTTGTGGTTGAGGAATGTGATGAGGGCGCAGGAGATGAGGATGTAGAAGACGGAGACGAGGGTGCTGCGCCAGCCGCCGAGGAGGCCGGCCATCTTCTGTTCCTGGGGGGTCTTGGCGGCGGTGGAGTAGCCAGCGCCGATCCAGTTGGCGCGGTTCATGACAGTGGA
>JAFTAC010000564.1 GCA_017458805.1 Victivallales bacterium
AAAAGCAGTCCCATGTCGGAGGCGTCGTCGGGGTTGTATCTGTAGCCGTGGTAGATGTAGGAGTCGAAGAGCGCGTCGCCACCCTTTTCCTTGAGCTTGAGGATGCACTGCTCGAAGAAGGCGGGATCTGAGCGCGCCAGGGAGAGACCCGCGATTTTGGAGTTCGGCGCCAGCTTGCGGACGATGCGCCCCGTGCGGATGTTGAAGTCGATGATGGCGTCAAGGGAGTTCTCCTTGGAGATGTCGGGCTCGTTCCACATGGCCCACTCATCGACGCGGTCCCTGAAATGGAGGACGAGGGCTTCCACCCATGCGTCCCATGCCGCCAGCGCCTCATCGGAGGTGGGGAAGCCGCCAGCCAGGTCCCAGCCGCCGCCCCCCTCATAGATTGGGTTGCCGTAGTCGGTCTCCAGCAGGCACTTGAGCCCCAGCTCCATGGCGTCGTTGACGATGCTGTCCAGCCAGGAGAAGTCATAGATGCCCTTGTTTTTTTCGGTCTTGGCCCAGCCTGCCTGGAGGCGAATCAGGGGGATGCCGAGGGCGGGGAGGTAGTCCTTGTATTTCTTGAAATCCGCGAAGTCGCGGTCCAGGGTTTCACAGCCGAGCATCCAGCAGGTGCCATGCTTTGCCGCCTGCGGATCCAGCTTCAGGGTGCCGATTTGTTTGAGGGAAATGTTCATGTGTCTTCCTTTTAAGGTTGGTTTGGAAATAGTATAATCCCTTTCAATGGGCTTTTCAAGCATAAATGAGAGAAAAAAACAAGCATTGCTATTGATAAATGTCAAAGTTTGGGTATAATATTTTATGTTGAATTGCGTTATTTGGGTATCACATTCCAAACTATCCAGCGAAAAGAGAACTTTTTTACAAACATCCATTATAGCGTTAGGAGAACACATCCATGAAAAAGAAGAGCTTCACACTGATTGAGCTTCTGGTGGTCATCGCCATCATCGCCATCCTGGCGGCCATGCTGCTGCCCGCGCTTTCGAAGGCCCGCGAGAAGGCCCGTACCATCTCTTGCACGTCGAACGTGAAGCAGGTGCTGCTGGGCACGCAACTCTACTCCGACGATTTCAAAGACATGATCGTCCCTGTCTATTACACGCTGGCCGGTCCATACGTTCTGCCGAATGGCAGCATGGGCACCTCTGTCTATTACCTCTGGCATAATGCCATCTTCTCATACGTCGGCGACCTCAAGAGCTTCGACTGCCCCGCCACTACCAACAAATGGACTGGTATTTACTCTGGCAGCACGGACTATGGCGAGAACAAGCAGTTCCGCGACAGTGCAGGCGAAAATGGCTTCTTCCGCGGCGGTGTCCGTCGTCCCAGCGAGCTCATGATGTACTGCGAGTGTGAAATTGCCGCTGGTGACAGCTACAACGCCGACAACGACCCCGCTTCCGCCAGCGCCTCCTATGCAATCCGCAGCAAGGAGTTTGAGGCACGCCACGGTGGCAGGGCGATGATTGGCTACACAGACGGTCACGTCTCCACCATCTCGAAGGAGAGCTTCCCCGAATACTCCGCTTCCAGCATCTTCTGGAACCCACTCTATACGGGAAACAATCCGTAATAGCTAAGGGCTGATACAGGCAAGGCCGCCGCAGTTTAAAACTGCGGCGGCCTGGTTGTGTTATGTGCCTGTGGTTAGGCAGATGGGGCGGGCATATACCTTGGGGCTACCATGTGCGCGC
>JAFTAC010000565.1 GCA_017458805.1 Victivallales bacterium
CCGAAAACGTATGCTTTAGGTATAAACTCATTAACCACGCTTTCGGGAAGGGGAAAATGAGTTTCGCAAAATCACCAATTCAATGGCCATTTCACGCATCGCTTCAAATATTATACTTCATGCTTTTTGATTTTCCAATAGTGTCATGCTTTTTTTTAAAAAAAAGATTCAAGGATGGGTAATCCCACAGTGATTGATATGAGCCGCGTTAGCGGCGGCAAGAACATAGCCGTGGGTGAAGCGAGCACCTCTGGCGCGAGCGAAACCCACGGGACAAGCGTTTCCCCGCATCCCCTTGCGCCGTGCCGCGCAGCGAAGCGGAGCGGCAAGGCGTAGAAAAACCAGCAAGTATTATCAACTAATGAGGCATTACAAGGATGGAGAATCATAGAAACATCTAATTACTGTAGTAGTTGATGTTTTGTTTTCAAACATTCTTCCATCTTTTTGTGTGAATGTGCAAGAAGCACCAGGATATTTGCACCATTGTTTTTGCCATTTTTCCCGTTTGAGTTATATTATTATTTAAGAATAAAGACTGAAATGACAAAATAAGTGGCGAAAATGAGACGACCAATAGGCTGGATAGACAAGGAATGGGAAGGGGGCAAGCGGGAGGTGCGCGTCACGTTCCACGGCAATACCATCAAATGGCAGTTCCTGCCTGCCGGTGCCGAGGATTGGGACTACACCACGCCCCCAACGGAGGAGAATTGGCAGCAGCTTGAACAGAAGCTGGCAGACCTTTGGCAGCGCGGCCATCTCTGCAAGAACGAGATGGAGATGGCGAAACGACGCTGCCCACCGCCTAATGACCAATATAAGAAGACTGACGGAAAATGAACGAATACTATGTCACAGCGGCGCCTGGTACCGAGGAGGTGCTGCGGGATGAGCTTTGCGAGCTTGGCTTCAAGTCCGTGCGGCTGAACCGAGGCGGCATCCCCTTTTTCGGCACGGAGGCGGACGGCTGGCGCGCATGCCTCTGCACGCGCATCGGCCAGAGGGTGATGCGGGTCATTGCGCGACTGAAGGTCAACAGTCTGGCGGAACTCTACGGCAGTGCACTGGAAATCGACTGGACGAGCGTCATCACACCGAAGCAGAGTTTTGCCGTGGCGGCATTTGTCCATGAAAGCTCTTGCACCACGCCTGACCAGGCGGCCCTGAAACTCAAGGACGCCATCGTCGATGCGCAGCGAAAGGCCTTCAGAGAACGCTCCGATATTGACAAAGGCAATCCCGACGTGCGGGTGTTCCTCTATATGACGCAGGGTAAGGCCACCATCTACCTGGACCTCTCAGGTGAGCCGCTCTTCAAGCGCGGCTACCGCGTGACGGGCGGCGAGGCACCGTTGAAGGAGACGCTGGCCGCCTCCATCCTGCGACTGTCCGGGTGGGACAGGGAGACGCCTTTAGTCGATCCCATGTGCGGATCGGGCACCATCGTCATTGAGGCCGCCCTGTGGGCAAACAACATCGCCCCTGGCCTGAAGCGCGAAGCCTTTGGGTTCCAGCGCTGGGCGGACTTCACTCCCGAGAAGCAGGCAGAACTGGATGCCCTGAAAGGCGAACTGCGCCGCACGGGCCACGGGCAGCCTCCACGCATCACGGGCTTCGACATTGATGCGGCGGCCTTGCAGAACGCTCAGGAGAATGCACGCTCAGCGGGGCTGCGCCTCTCTTTCAAGCAGATGCCGCTGCGTGAACTGCAAGCAGACAATACGCGCCGCATTGTCGTGACGAATCCCCCGTATGGCGTACGGCTGGATGCAGACAACCAGATCTACCAGGAGCTGCGCTCCGCCGTGATGCGCCTCCATGGCTGGCGGGTCTGCATGTTGACGGGCAACCCGAAGCTGGTGCATAGCATCCCGAAGAGCCCCACCTACCAATATCCCCTCAAGAACGGCAGCATCGACTGCCGCCTTGTCATATACGACTGCTGAATTATTAGATAACCACCAGATACAAAAGGCTGAAACAATGACTGAATTGGAAACACAACTGCTGGAGACCCAGAAACAGGCCCAGGAAGCCCTCGCCAATGTGACGAATGAAAATGAACTGGAGGAGTGCCGTGCCAAGTTCCTCGGACGCAAGGGACTGCTTCCCGCGCTGATGTCCCAGCTGGGCAAGGTGCCGAAGGAAGAGAAGCCCGCTGTCGGCAAGACCTTGAACGCCGTAAAAAACAGCGTGCAGGAGGCATTTGACGCATGCGCCGCGAAAATCAAGGAGTCCAAAGAGGAGCAGGAGGCATTGGACATCTCGCTGCCCGCCAGGCATCACGCCATTGGCCACAAGCATCCCATCAGCCTGGTGATGGACCGCGCTGTCGCCATCTTCCGCAGCATGGGATTCATCGTCGCGGACGGACCCGACCTGGAGAACGTCTGGAACAACTTCGATGCCTTGAACGCCCCGCAGGACCATCCTTCCCGTACACCCGAGGACACCTTCTATTTCGACTTGGACAAGCGCCACTGGCTCGATCCCGAGACGATGATTCTCCGTACGCAGACCTCCCCTGTGCAGATTCGTTCCATGAAGGCGCAGCAGCCACCCGTGCGCATTGTCTGCCCAGGGCGCTGCTACAGGCGTGACACGCCCGATGCCACCCATGGCATGAGCTTCCACCAGATCGAGGGGCTCTATGTGGATGAAAACGTTTCACTTGCCGACCTGAAAGGGACGCTGGCGGTCTTCTCGCGCGAGATGTTCGGCCCCAACACGAAGATACGCTTCCGCCCGCACTTCTTCCCCTTCACCGAACCAAGCGTCGAGTGCGACGCCAGCTGCATCGTCTGCGGTGGCACGGGGTGCCGCGTCTGCAAAGGCTCTGGCTGGATTGAAATAGCTGGCGCGGGCATGGTGAACCCCGCCGTCTTCAAGAACGTGGGGTACGACACTGAGAAGGTCAGCGGCTTTGCGTTCGGTCTTGGTATCGAGCGCATTGCGATGATACGCTACTCCATCAACGACCTGCGTCTGCTCTATGACAACGACGTGAGGTTCCTCCACCAGTTCTAATCCATGGCGGTCCCCTGCTTCAACATCGTCCTTGTGGCACCTGAAATCCCGCAGAACACGGGCACCATCGGGCGCCTGTGCGTCTGCACGGAAGCTGCGCTGCACCTGATACGCCCCTTGGGGTTTCTGCTGGACGAAGCGCACCTCCGCCGTGCGGGGATGGACTACTGGCAGTACCTGAACCTGACGGTCTATGAAAACTGGGAGGAGTTCCTGGAGAGGAACAACAATCCATCGCGCATGTTTTTCTGCAGCACCAAGTCAGAGCAATCCATCTACCAGACATCATTTCAGGAGGGGGACTACCTGGTCTTTGGCAACGAGGGCCACGGCCTCCCACCCCACTTTTACGAGCGGTACAAAGAGAGCCTGCGAACCATCCCGATGCCAGGCGTCCACTGCCGAAGCCACAACCTAGCGAACTCTGTTTCCATTGCCCTTTATGAGGCATTGCGGCAGACGCGCTGGACAAATCCAGTGATTAGTGGTTAGTGGTTAGTGGTTAGTGGTTAGTTATCGAACATAGGTGTTTTTACTGTTCACTAACCACTTACCACTTACCACTAGCCACTAGCCACTAACCACTAGCCACTAGCCACTAACCACTAGCCACTAGCCACTAGCCACTAGCCACTAGCCACTAACCACTAACCACTAAC
>JAFTAC010000566.1 GCA_017458805.1 Victivallales bacterium
ATACCTACCATTTCGTTCTGTGCTTTGCGACAATGTATCATCAGTGGCAGCTGTGTTTCCACCGACCAGCGCACTTGTTCTTCGAAAGCCTCCGCCTGTTCGTGTTCAAACTCCCGGCTCCAGTAGTAGTCGAGACCAACCTCGCCGATGGCGAGAATTGGTGGAGGGAGGATGGTGGAGGGTTGAAGTTGGAGGGAGGATGGTGGAGGGAGGAGAGTGGAGGGAGGAGGGAGGAGGGTTTTGATGGCGGCAAGTTGTTCTTGCCAGTCGGCACGAACTTCCTCGGGATGCAGGCCCACCATCGGGTAGAGGTAGTCGGGATGTTGCTGACAGAGCGTCAGGATACGCTTGGAAGTGGCAAGGTCGATGGCGGGAACGAAAATCTTTCCCACTCCGGCCTCACGTGCCCGTTCAATCACGGCATCACGGTCTTCGTCAAACTCCTCGCCATCGATGTGGCAATGCGTGTCTATAATCATAACCTTTAACCTTCACTTCTTCCTTTTCATCATCTCGTCGGTATAGTCAAGCAATATCTGCTTGCGTTCGTCACTGACCTTGACGTTGGCAAGGAATTTACGGCACTCGTCGAAGTAGTAGTTGATTTTCTGTTCGCAGAGCTGGCGGATACCTATCTGGTCGTACAGGGCCGTAACGGCACGCACCTTCTCATCGCGGTTGAACTCTTTTACTGTCATCCATGCCATCAGTTCCTGCCGCTGTTCGGGGGTGGCACGATTGACGGCATTGATGAGCATATAGGTTTTCTTGTTAGATGTGATGTCGCCGCCGATGGCCTTTCCAAACACGGCAGGGTCGCCATAGACATCAAGTAAGTCATCCTGTAGTTGGAAGGCCAGCCCGAGTTGTTCGCCGAACTTGTAGAGGTTGGTAATGTCTTCCTCGTCGGCATCGGCCAAGATGGCACCGGTTTTCACGGCGCATGCCAACAAGACGCTGGTTTTGAGCCGTATCATCTCGATATACTCCTGTTCGGTGACGTCGTTACGTGTCTCGAAGCTCATGTCGTACTCCTGTCCCTCGCCAATCTCGAGGGCCGTCTGAGTGAACACGTCGAGCACAGCTTGCAGGTGGCGTTGATCACACTGCTGCATGCGCTGATAAGCCAATACCAGCATGGAGTCGCCGCTAAGTATGGCCTTGTTGGCATCCCACCGTTTGTGTACTGTCTCATGGCCGCGCCGCAGGTCGGCGTTGTCCATCAGGTCATCGTGCAGTAGGGTGTAGTTGTGGTAGGTTTCCAGTCCTACAGCAGGCATGAGTATGCTTTCCGGGTCGTCCTTGTACAGGTTGTAAGCCAATAACATCAGTACCGGGCGTATGCGCTTGCCGCCCAGAGACAGAACATACTTGATGGGTTCATACAGCGACGACGGACGTCGGTCATAGGGCAGACGGTCAATAAACTGGTTGACAATCTTCAGGATGTCGTTGGAATTATACATAAGGTTATAATTTAAAAACAATGGGAATGCAGACTTGGGTGCGACAGGGTTTGGCGTTCTGCTTGCCGGCTGTCCAGCGGGGCATCATGCCCAGCACTCTTAACGCCTCGCGGTCAAGGCTGGGATCGACGGGTGTCACCACTTCGATGTTGCTAATGCTGCCGTCAATGTTGACAATGAACTGAGCCACCACCTTTCCCTGCACCTTGCGCTGCTGGGCCGTGACAGGATAGCGCAGGTTCTTTGTCAGCCACTTCATGAACTCCGTGGCTCCACCAGGAAACTCCGGAAGCTCCTCAACCACGCGGAAGTTCAGCGGGTTGTTCTCCATGTCAACAGCGGTGGGCTGTTCGGGATTCTCCACCTCGTCCACGGTTTTCAGTTCCATGTCATTCTCTGGCGGGGCTATCTCGTCCTTCAGTTCCACCTCCGGTTCATCTTCCACCACGTTGAACTCGTCGGCAGACTGTGGACGCTCAATCACCTGCTCCTTGATGAGCGGGATGCGTTCTTCCTCTTTCAAAGCTTCCAGGTCGATTTCCTTGACGATGTTCTCTAAAGCATCCAGGTCATATTCGTCACCGTCAGATGTCCAGTCGTACTCTAAGCAGACGAAAAGCAGAGTCAGCACAAGAATAACCCCGAGGAGGAATCCTTGTACACGCTTGCCGTCCAAATCGGCTTTCGAACTCTTCTTGATTTCCATAATAAAATGCGCCTTGATGCGTTATTAAACCGTTAGGCGGTGCAAAATTACTAATTTATTAAGAATTAAG
>JAFTAC010000567.1 GCA_017458805.1 Victivallales bacterium
ATAGGCCCGTAGCCCCCCACCAGCGGGTATTACATTTTTTGTAGGCTTTTTACACTTTTTGTAAAAAGCTAATCCAGCCTGGGGCCAAGCCAGGCGGAGCCACTATGGAGCCAAGCAGGGCCGCCAGCGGGGGCGGCGACGAGCTTCAGCACTTTTACGCCCGTTACATTTAGCTCCAATTTTTCTTCAGGCTTTTTCCAGGTGACGGTCTTCTCGCCGAGCTTTCTATTGTCGCCGAATACGGTAAACTTCACGGCCTCGCCGCGTTCACGAATCTGGCACATGTCGGTTTCAGGGGAGTTGAGCAAGGTGACGCCCGTGGTGAACTTGGTGAAGCGTCCGCCGATTTCATACTCGACGGTACAGGGGGCGCGCATACCAAGGCTACCTAGCTCCTTCAGCTCCTCGCCGAAGAAGCCGCGTCCGATGCCCAGAGCACCGCGCATCTGGTCGATTTTCTTCGGCATAAGCTCGGCCAGCAGGATATGGTCAAGCCCCTCCGCAGGGATGCCGTCAAATGGCGGATGACACTGCGGCGCAACTTTTTGGCGCAAGGTCTCGTTGCCGAGGAAGAAAGAACCGTTATCGACCGACCAATCCGTGCCATACCAGCCAAGGACCAGATAGGTCTCGGGGGAGACGGTACGCGAGTCAAAAACCGCATAATCAAAGTACTTTTTGCTGTCGAAAACGCCCCAGTTGAACCAGTTGCCGAAGCGGCCCCACATCTGGTAGGCGGCCTCGGGGGAGTTGGCGGAGAGCATGACCACCAGCTTGTCGGGGGCGTAATTTACGTTGGGATAGAGGATAATGGAGCCGACATCAGGTGCTGAGACACCGATGTCGCTGATACCTTCGGGAGAGTCTTCATCGTTGGAAGGCACATTTGCCATAATGTCGGCGATAGGCATGGAAGGCGCCACCAAATCGCTGACAGAGTTGTCGCGCTCGCCGCCAAACAGAATGATGTTGCGCTTCTGCATGTCCTCGATGCGGCACTGGCTGTCCAGCACCATCAGGCACTCCTTGCCGTTACGGCGCTTCCACTCGGAAGCAAAGCTTTTGGCCTCCCGCAGCCATGCGGCATTGATTTCAGGGTCGGAGGAAGAGGAGCCCACCACCACCATAAACGGCGTCTGGAAGGCCTCGTTGACGGGTCCTTCCAGACCGCGCCGCTTGCGGAGACCGTTCTTTTGAAGCAGGCGCGCATCCTGCCAGCCATGGTCGGGGTCATTGCGTACCTCAATCCAGCTCTCCTCATCGTCTGGCAGGGTATTCAGCTGCACCTGGCGGCCATTGACGGTGACCGTCATCGCAGTTGCCTTCGGGAAGAGCTTGCGGGGGCGCTGGAAAGAGAAGGCAAGCACGTTGAAGAGCTGCACGTTCAAGTTGCCATCCTGAAGGACATTTGCGGAAATCACGCCCGTCTTCAGGGGGCGTTCCAGCTGTTCCATGCGAAGCCAGTGGCACTTGCCGTATTTCACCTGGTTCGCTTTCCAGTAGATGTTGCGCGGATAGGGGTTGCGCTCCCAGCCGCAGGTCCATGCGAGCGCATCTGCCATGGCCTCCTTTGGAAAGCCGCCGTGCCCGCAGCCAGGGTATTCCCTGTACTGCACGTTGGCGCGGTACTGGCGCAGCAAACGAACCATGTTGCGCGAATGGTCAGGTGGAACCACAAAGTCGGCGGAGCCAGAGACCACGAAACAGGGGAGCTGAAGCAGATTCTCCACAAAGGCGCGGGCCGTGTGGTCGTCCTGAAGCCATTTGCGTAGGGTGTCATAACGGCCATCGAAGCGGCGGTTCCACCCCCAGTGCTTCGTCCATGCCTCGTTGTCGGCATTTGCGACAATGGGGTTGATGGCGGCGAATTTGTCGGCGTAGCGGGTCGCCAAATGGAAGGTGCCCGTGCCTCCCATAGAGGAGCCTGTCAGGTAGATGCGGTTCGGGTCGATGTTGAAATCCCGCTGCACCTCCTCGATGACGTGCATCACATCCACCTCGCCAAGGTCCTTGTAGTCGGTGGCTCCGCGTCCCTGGGGGGAGAGGCAGAAGACGCCGCTGTAGTTTGGCGCAGGATGACCCTGGAAGGGGGCATACCACCCATGACCGTGCATGGAGACAACCATCGGCCACGCCACCTTGGGGTCGTACATCGCAGGAACAGACAGCGAGTAGGTCTGCACAGACTGGTCAATCTCCGAGACGTAGGCACGAAGACGGCTCCCCTTCTCCTCCTGGATTTCACGCAGGCCATAGCGGCTCTGGTGCGCGCCGCGCAAGACGACATGGTAGGTGTCCTCCAGCAGGAAAAGCCCCGCCTCGGTCAGCACATTGTCCTTCTTCTCAATACCCTTGTAGCTGAAGCCGTTCTTGAAAAGGGCAAACCTTGCCTTTGACATCAGCCAGGCAGCCTGGCGGGACTGCAGCCCCTCCTGCATCCAGATGAAGCCCTCCTGCTCATCAGCCATGCGCGCCAGCTCGACGGCATATTTCCGCGCCTGCTTCACGCTGCACGCCACCCGTTTCGGCGGCAACGGCTTCGCGCCAGCCACTGGCGGCGCGGGCTTCTTGCGCGGCCAGAAAACCACAGCCAGCACGGCCACCACCACCAATACGATGGCAACCACCGCCCAACGGCGGGATATGCGCGAAAATATGCTCATAATGCCTGTTCTCTTTTCCGCAGGCTTGCGCCTGCGGCACAGGACAGGCCCCTCTGTTCTGTGCGCGGGGCGCAAGCCCCGCGATCCTAGTTCTGGTTCCAGGTTTCAGCCATCTTGACAAAGCGGCGGAGGTTCTCCTGGCCGATTTCGATGCCAGTCAGCACGTCTTCCATGCCTTCGAACTCAACGGAAAGAACGCCGTTGTAGCCCTTGTTGACGAGGGTGCGGATGCACTGCCATACGGGGACGTTGCCGTGGCCGATGATGGCGCCGCGCCACCAGTTGCCGCTGCGGGACATGTTCCAGCCCCTGCCAGGCCAGGGCATCGTGCCAGGCTTGCGGTGGAAGTCCTTGGCGTGGCAGTGGAAGGCAAAGGGTACCAGGCGGCCAACGGCCTTTTCAGGGTCGTCGTCGGCGCAGATGAAGTTGCCCATGTCGATGAGCAGACCGAAGTTGGGATGGTTGACGCGGGTGACCAGCGCCTCGACGCGCAGGCTGTCCTGGCAGAAGTAGCCATGGTTTTCAACCATGGTCTTGATGCCCTTGGCCTCGGCGTACTTGGTGACTTCGCGGCAGCCGTTCGCCATTCTGTCGAGGGCGGCTTCGAAGGACTTGGCGCCAGTCCAGTTTGCGGGGAAGTTGCCGCCAGAGCAGTCGTGGCGCATGCCAGGGCAGCCGAGGATTTCGGCGATGTCAACTTCACCCTGGACGCGGGCGATTTCGGCCTCCTGGTCGCCGTTGCAGCCATTCAGCATATCGGCGCCGATGGTGTAGTTGGAAATCGGAATGCCGACGCGGTCCGCCTCGTCCCTCAACTCCTTCGCGAAGTCCTTCAGGGTCTTGCCTTCCGGGACGGCGATAGTCGAGAACTCGATGGTGTCAAACCCCATCTCCTTCGCCTTGGAGATGACATCAATCTGCTTCATGGCTCCGCTTCTGACAAGACGGCTGTAACTGTAGGAACTCACACCAATTTTCATCTTCTTTTCCTTTTTGTTTTAGGTTGGCTATAGTAATATTGAAACAACTTAATGTAGCATAGATTCATCGTAAAGCGAATTCGTCTGTGCAACTCTGCCAGTATTCACCTCCAGAAAGATACGAGAACCGTCTGGTAGGGTGCGTATCGCCTTGAATGGAGAGGTGTGCTCCCATGTCCATTCAGGGCTGGCGTATTTCGCCGACAAGGCAGTCAAATCCGCATCAAGGGAACAGAAGTCAGCTTCACCGAAAAACTGCTCCGCAGTTGCGATGAGAGCCTGCTCGACTGCATCCGCCGTCGCCATGGGCGACAGCCTGACGGTGTTGGTGACTGGCGCAGGAACGGAGGTCACGGAAGAACCTTCATAGCTGATGTCGGGGCGTTTGCGGAGCGAACGTGACAGTTGCTCCAGCTGCGTCTCCGCCAAAATGCAGCCATGGAGCATGGCGCATTTGCCGTTCAGCGCGAAGGCGCTGCCAGAGAGCTTGCGTCCCGCAGCCCAGATGCTGTGCTGCCCCTGGATGTCGGCCTCCACGCCCAGGCTGCGCAGGGCCTCAACCGCAACCCCCACAAATTTGTCGGGATCATAGTCGGCGCGCGGGACGAAGAAGGCGTAGTTCACGTTGCCAAGGTCGTGATAGACAGTTCCGCCACCGGAAAGGCGGCGCAGCACTGGGATGCCGTTTTCACGGCACCAGAGCGTGTCCGCCTCCTGCCAGGGGTTCTGGTTCCTGCCGCACACCACCGATGGCGCATTGCGGTAGAGGAGAAGCGTCACGCCGTCGGGGCGATTTCGATAGAGGAACTCCTCCAGCGCAAGATTCTGCGCGGGGGAGTGCTCTGTTGAACGGATGAGACGCACAAGCTATTACTTCTCCGCTGGCGGCTCGGGAAGCTTGATATTGACTTTTACGTCGTTGTCCTTGACCAGCTTATCAACCACCTCTTCGATGATCTTCTGGCCCTTCTGTGCGGCCATCGTCTCCATAATCCGCTCCTTGACCTCGTCAAAGGTCTTGTTGGACTTGCCGCCAGACTTGATGATGTGGTAACCGAAGCGGGACTCGACGGGCTCGCTGATCTGGCCCTCTTCAAGAGCCAGCAGGGCCTTCTCGAATTCAGGGACCATCTGGCCCTGGCCGAACTCGCCCAGGTCGCCGCCAGCCTGCTTGCTGGGGCAGTCGCTCTTCTCTTTGGCGACATCCTCAAAATTCTTGCCGTCGGCCAGCATCTTCTGCGCCTCCTTGATGCGGGCCAGAGCGTCGTCCTTGTCCTCCTGTGTCGGCTCCTTGCCGCTCTCGACATCCTTGTATTTCGCAAGGATATGGGAGGCCTTCATGGTCTTGAAGAGGTTCGGGTTCTTGTCATAGAACTCCTTGGCCTCCTTTTCATCCACCTTCGCAAGTGTGTCAATGTAGGCCTTGATCTGAAGCTGCTCCGCAATCTTATCGACCAGGTCGGCCTCGGTGAGCCCCATGGTATCAAGGGTCGCCTGGAACTGTGCCCCCGCCTGGGTCTTGTAGGTCTCAACCTGCGCCTGCGCAGCGGCATTGTCCTTCTTGAAGCCCTTGGCGTCGGCTTCGCGCACCAATAGTTTCTGGATGAGCATGTTCTTGGCGGTATCGGCGGCAAACCCCTTGATTTCCTCTTCGGGGACATCCACGCCTGCATCGACTGCGCGTTGCAACTGCTTCTTCATCAGGTTCTTCAGTTCAGCGCCCATGACCTTGAGGCCGCCCTTGCACTCCGCTGCCACTTCGGGCAGAAACGCCAGCAGCTTGTCCACATCCACTGGAGCCTTCTGAACCGCTGCGGCGGGGGCCGCCGCATTCACTGCAGGCTTGTCCTGTGCCATCACCGCCGAAGCCACAAGGCTCAGCGCCACCATTCCCCATTTAGAGATTTTCATTGTTGTTCCTGGTTGTTTTGTGTGTCTATTTGTTTAGAAATCAATTCAACGGTTTCATAGATGCCTGGCCAGGGGGTGAGCCTGGCTGGCTTGTCGGAGAGGTTAAGCTTTCCCATGTACTGGCGAACCAGCGCGCCCGAAACACCGCATTTGACATCGCGGGCGGCGAGAAAGAGAGCCTCATAATCCTCTAACGCTCCAAATTGCAAAGCATTTGCGACTATGCCGCAAATACCCGCATGTACCATAATGGGCTTCAAGGTCGAGATGGCCTGCGCACGCAATCCCCCCTTTAGTTTAGCCCAATTTGCGACAAGTGCAACTGCAAAGGTCGTTTCTTCTCCATTTTTTACTGTCGGGAGGCCGCCTTTCAGCAGAGTGCCCTCCATCTGGAAGAAACGATGGTCGGGCTGGTCCGCCCTAAACTCCTGCCTAGCCTCCTCATAGTCGCGTACGGCCCCTGCGACTTGCGCGCGCTCCATGCGGGCGAGAAAGCCCTGCGCACGCTCTGCCGCCTCTTTGACCTCCAGCCTCTTCAGCGTCGCCAACTGCTCCTGATGGAAGGCCACGAACGCAGGCGAGGCGGAGAGGGTTGCCACATGCGGCTCCAGTTCCTCCAAAGCGTCTTTCAGCACGCTGGAGCGTTCCCATGGCATGCGGCTGCGGAACAGTTCCAGCTGCTCAAGGGCGTCTGGCAGAGGCTCGAAACCGTCCAGTTCAGCGCCGACGCGCCCCGAGGCCTTGCATTGTGCGAGAAAGAGGCGGAGACCTTGGTAGTCGCGCTGGCGCAGCAGCTCCTCCGCCTTGTCGAAGTCCTGGCGGCGGCTGATGGCCAACTGGGTCTCGGTGGAGAAATCGTCCTGCCCGCTGATGATTTCCATCTGCTGCAAGGCGGCCATAGCAGCGGTGTTGTCGTCCGCAATAATGGCTTCGCATGCGTCCAGCAGGGCGAGGCTCCTCCTGTTGTCATACGGAACTGTCTCCCTTCGGGAGCACCCCCAAAGAAGGAAAAGCAAAAGAAATATGCAAAGTTTCATTTTATTTTGAGTTGCCTATTGGCAATTATCCGTTTTTCAACTTATAATATAGTCGGCGTTTTGTTTGCTAACTCTATAACATAACCCAAAAGGACAGATAAGCAAGTATGACAAGGATTGATAATCGAGAAAATGTGCAACTTCGCAAATGGAGTTTCACTCCCAACTTCCAGCGTCATCCTCTGGCCTCGGTATTGAGCGTCAGCGGAAACACGCGGGTCATCTGCGCGGTGAGCCTGGAGAAGTCCGTCCCCCGCTGGATGAAGGAGCAGGAGGTGCCTGGCGGGTGGATTACCGCCGAATACCAGATGCTCCCCTCCTCGACAGGCACCCGCAGCGAACGCGAATCTACCAGAGGCAAAATCTCGGGGCGCTCTGCGGAAATCCAACGGCTGGTGGGGCGGTCCCTGCGCGCCGTCGTCGATCTCTCCAAGCTGCCTGGTCTCACGCTGCACATCGACTGCGATGTGATTGATGCGGACGGCGGGACCCGCTGCGCATCCATCTCGGGCGCCAGCCTGGCGCTGCAGATTGCCGCGAAGAAGCTGCTGGAGGACGGCGTCATCACGGAGAACCCCATTGTCGCACGCGTCGCCGCCGTCAGCGTCGGCCTGCTGAACGGCGAGGTTCTTCTCGACCTCTGCTACACGGAGGATTCCGCAGCCGACGTCGATATGAACATCGTCATGACCGACAAAGGGCGCTTCGTGGAAATCCAGGGCTGCGGCGAAGAGGCCACCTTCTCCGAAAAACAGATGGGCGAGATGATCAAGGCCGCCAAACACGGCCTGAAGGAGATTTTCGACCTGCAGGAAAAGGCTCTGAAACAGAAGTAACAACTCCTTGAGGAGGAACAAACTATGAATATGACCAAATGCCTTTGCCTGGCCGCCTTGCTGGCTCTGACGGCGGGTGCATTCCCCTTCAACATCCATGCGGGGAAATTGACGTCGCTTCAGCGCACCACCGATGCACAGGATTTCGTCGATATAATGGAGGCGTTGAAGACCAACGACTTGACGCCAGCGGAAACCATTCCTGACTACATGCGGAAGAACGTTCCGCCTGAAGGTGGCACCGTCTATGTCATCCTGACCGTCTCCGTGGAGGAGGGGCGCAGCATCAGCATCGCCGACTACATTCTCTCCGCCGACGGCACGGAGTGCCCCTGCCGCGGACTTGCGCCGCAGAAAGTGGATTTCTTCGACCCGAGATGCTTTAAGCTCAACGGCCCCGTCACCGCCAAACTGCTCTTCCAGTGCCCTGAAAACGCGGAAAACTGCGATTTGCTTCCCGCACCTGGCTTCCCGCTTGCCTCGGTGAAGGACCTTGTGCTCTTCAAGAAGGCCGAGCCAGAACCAGCCCCAGAAGCAGCCCCCGCCGAAGAGGCTTCGCCCGCCGAAGCCGCAGGAGCCGACACCCCCGCTGCCGAGGAGGCCAAGCCCGCTGAAGAGGCCAAGCCTGCACCCGCCAAACCGGCCGCGAAACCCGAAGCCAAACCTGCCGCCAAGCCACCAGCGAAGGCTGACGCCAAACCTGCACCAGCAAAGGCTGACGCCAAGCCTGCACCTGCCAAACCAGCGGAAGAGGCGAAACCCGCACCGAAGCCTGCCGAACCTGCCAAGCCTGCACCGAAGCCAAAACAGGAAGAGGATTCCTGGTTCTAAATTGAAATGTCGTTAAACAAGAATGCATTCAGCCTGTCCCTGTTTATCCTGCTGCCCTTGATGCTGGTCTTTGGCCTGTCCATCATTGGCCGCAGGACGGCAAATGCTGTGTTTACGCCATTCATCTCCATCACCGACTACCTCGGTGAAACCGCAGGAAGGATGTGGGGCTACATCGTCGGCAGAAAGGCATCTAGCAAGCAGGTGACGGATGAAATCCTGCTGAACGAGCTTCTTGCCAGTCGTCGCAGCTACGACGACCTCATCGCGCAGAATGAACAGCTACGGGCAATGCTGGACTTGCCGCCGTTGCCTGGCTGGCGGGCCATCCATGCCGAGCTGACGACACGCGACCCCGCCACCTGGAACCGCGAGTTCTGGATAGGGTGCGGCTCCGACGACGGTCTGGAGCTAGGCAACCCCGTGCTTTCCAAAGGCTATCTTGTCGGCAGGGTGGTGGAGCTCTTCAACCGCTCTGCCAGAGTCGCCACCCTCTCCTCGCCAGAGTGCCGTCTGAGCGTCTTCGTCCAGAACGGCGAAAAGGAGTTCTTTCCAGGCATCCTGACAGGGGACGGGGGACTGCATGTGGCGGCCCCCGCCTCCGTGCTGGTGGACTATCTCTCCAAGGACGCCAGAGTGGCGGTGGACAACCTTGTCCTGACCTCCAGCCTGGGCAACGAGGTCCCATACGGCATCCCCGTGGGCACCCTCCTCGTCGGCAAGGGGGGACGCTGCCCCACCATCGTCAAACACGCCTACGCGCAGGCTCACGTGAAGCCCTTTGCGGACTTCATCAAGCTGCATTTCGTCATAGTATATACCAAGAGGTAAAATATGGATAACGAGAAGATTTCAAAGCCTTTGTTCAACGATGATGTACGACACTCCATCGACAACGTCGAGGAGCGGTGGGGACGCGAGAAGCAGCGTCGCCGCAAATTGATGCTCAAGCTCTCGCCAATCCTGCTGCTTGTCATCGTCGGCTGCTATCTGGGGGTGGCCAAATACTGCCACATCTTCCCCTTCTCGCTTGAAAAGCAATATGCGGAGGAGGAGCGGCTGCGCCAGGAAGCCGAGAACAAGAAGGCCCCTTCCAGAACCCTCGGTTTCAACGAGGCCAAACTGCAAGTCAAGTTGGTCGTGGAGGACATCTACCTGATGAACATGGAGTGGAATGATGTCTTTGATGAACTTGCCGACACGAAGCCCAGCGAGGTCTATATCGAAATCTGGCTCTACAAGAAACTGCCTGACGAAGATAAAAAGCTGTTCAGCCCATTTGGTGCCTCCATGCTCATCAACGGCAAGAGCAGCATCACCTACACGGATGAAAAAGGCGTGAAGAAAACCCTGGAAATATGCAGCAAGAAAGAGGATTTGAGTTGCAATGCCCTCACGATGGCCCTCATCCTGAACCAGGCCTACAACGACACCTACGGCAAGAACGAGACAATCATCGACATCAAGCACTTCCTGGAAGATATAAAACAGGCTGAGGAGATACGCAAGAAGAACGCCCTTCCCGAAGTCATCATCCCCAAGGACACCAAGCCCGCCGAGGAGGCCAAGGAGGTCAAAATCGACACAACGGGCGGCGACCCCATTGTTTTGCCGAAACTTGAGATGAAAGTGAAGGAATAGTGGTTAGTGGTTAGTGGTTAGTGGTTAGTGGTTAGTGGTTAGTGGTTAGTGGTTAGTGGTTAGTGGTTAGTGGTTAGTGGTTAGTGGTTAGTGGTTAGTGGTTAGTGGTTA